>JAJRQN010000231.1 GCA_024280235.1 Bacteroidota bacterium
GCCCAAGAGAGATTGAATCATCTCCTCAGATTATGGGAATGATTGATAAAGTGAAACATTTATTGAAGGTTGAAGAAATTTAAAATAGGGAAAAAAGATGGATTTAAGTAATCTTAAGCCGGCTAAAGGTTCCGTAAAGAATAAAAAAAGAATCGGCAGAGGCCAGGGTTCCGGACGTGGGGGTACCTCCACCCGCGGACATAAAGGTGCTCAATCGAGATCCGGTTATAAAAGAAAGAGCGGTTTTGAAGGTGGCCAAATGCCGCTGTTCAGACGCGTTCCGAAATTCGGTTTTAAAAATATAAATCGTAAGGAATATCAGGGTATTAACCTTGATACATTACAGCAGCTTGTTGATGAAAAGAAAATCGCAGTTGTTGATCAGGCTGTTTTGATTGAAAACGGACTGGTTTCTAAAAACGATTTAATAAAAATTCTTGGCCGGGGTGAACTCAAAGCCAAACTCGATGTTTCGGCAAATGCTTTCACAAAAACTGCAAAAGCTGCTATCGAAGCACAGGGTGGTCATGCCAATATAATATAACGGGATGAAAAAATTTATCGAGACCATAAGAAATATCTATAAGATTGAGGAACTTCGCAAACGTATTATTTATACGTTGGGAATTATTCTGATTTACCGCCTCGGTTCGTATGTTGTACTTCCCGGAGTTGATCCCAACATGCTTACCCAATTGCAAAATCAGGGTAGTTCGGGACTCATGGGCCTGTTGAACATGTTTTCAGGTGGTGCGTTTTCTCATGCTTCTATTTTTGCATTGGGTATTATGCCTTATATTTCTGCTTCTATTGTTATCCAGTTGCTGGGGATGGCAATTCCTTATTTCCAGCGCTTACAGCGTGAAGGAGAGAGCGGAACAAGGAAAATTAACCAGATCACACGTTACTTAACAGTAGCTATTGTTGCTTTTCAGGCTCCTGCATACATCGCTAACCTCGTTTCACAGGTCCCGGCTAATGCTATTACACCCTTTAGTCTCGCTGTTACGAGACCTCCGGTCTATTTCTGGGTCTCTTCTACTATCATCCTTATCTCCGGTACTTTATTCGTAATGTGGCTTGGTGAAAAGATTACTGACAAAGGTGTAGGAAATGGTATCTCCCTCATCATTATGATTGGAATTATTGCCCGTCTTCCCGGTGCTTTGTTCCAGGAATTTGTTTCGCGTATTGTTGAGACAAACGGCGGCATGGTATATTTCCTGCTGGAGATAGTAATGCTGGTGCTCGTTATCCTGTTTACTATTTTGCTGGTGCAGGGAACACGAAAAGTGCCGGTTCAGTATGCCAAACGTATTGTGGGAAACAAACAATATGGCGGCGTTCGTCAGTACTTACCTCTGAAGGTGAATGCCGCCGGCGTTATGCCTATTATCTTTGCACAGGCCATTATGTTCCTTCCCCTCACTCTTGTGGGATTTGCAAAAAGCGATACCCTAAGAGGTTTTGCTGCTGCTTTTACTGATTTTAATGGTTTATGGTATAATCTTACTTTCTTTGTTATGATTATACTGTTTACCTATTTTTATACGGCTATCACAATCAATCCTAACCAGATGGCAGAAGACCTCAAGAAAAACGGTGGTTTTATTCCCGATGTTAAACCCGGTCGTAAGACAGCTGAATATCTTGATAACATTTTGTCAAGGATTACGCTTCCGGGGTCAATTTTCCTCGGATTGATTGCCATTTTACCATTGTTTGCACGACTGATTGGTGTAAACAGCGGGTTCGCTGCTTTCTATGGTGGCACTTCACTTTTGATTCTCGTGGGTGTTGTTTTGGATACTTTGCAGCAGATTGAAAGTTATTTGTTGATGCGTCATTACGATGGTTTAACCAAATCAGGAAGAATTAAAGGAAGACCGTCAGCATTTGGAGGAATGTAAATTTTTTCGGATGATACAGATTAAGACAGACGAAGAAATAGAAATTCAAAGGCATAGTTCTTTACTTGTTGGAAAAACACTTGCCGAAGTGGCCAAAATTATCCGGCCCGGGGTTAAAACCATAACACTGGACAGGATTGCGGAAGAGTTTATCAGGGATAATGGAGCAGAACCCGGTTTTAAAGGGTATGGCGGATTTCCCGCAACGCTTTGTATTTCTGTGAATGATGCAGTAGTGCATGGTATTCCTGATGAAACCGAGTTGAAAGATGGCGATATCGTCTCCGTTGACTGTGGCACCATTTGGGGCGGCTTTTACGGTGACTCTGCTTTTACGTTTCCGGTAGGCGATGTGGACAAAGAAGTTTTATTACTTCTTGAGCGTACCAAACAATCGCTTTATCTTGGAATAGAACGGGCAGTAGCCGGAAAACGGGTTGGTGATATTGGAAATGCCATTCAGACGTATGTGGAAAGTTTTGGCTATTCGGTGGTAAGAGATCTGGTTGGTCATGGTGTTGGCAGAAATTTGCACGAAGAGCCGGAAGTTCCTAATTACGGAAGAAGAGGAACCGGCCCAAAATTAAAAACCGGTATGTGTATAGCCATTGAGCCAATGATTAATCTTGGTGTAAAGGATGTTTTTCAGGAAGCGGACGGATGGACCATTCGAACTGCCGACAGAAAACCTTCTGCTCACTTTGAGCACGATGTGGCTATCCGGCACGGAAAGGCAGACATCTTATCAAGTTTTGAGGAGATTGAAAAAGTTTTAAATAAAAAATAGTCATTTATGGCAAAACAACAGTCGATAGAACAAGATGGTACGGTAATTGAATCGTTGGGTAACGCTATGTTTCGCGTAGAGTTGGAAAGCGGACATAAAATCATCGCACATATTTCGGGTAAAATGCGAATGCATTACATTAAAATATTGCCGGGTGACAGAGTAAAACTGGAGATGTCTCCCTATGATTTAACAAAAGGAAGAATAACATTTAGATATAAATAATTGCATCATGAAAATACGCGCATCAATTAAAAAGAGAACTCCCGAAGACAAATTAGTCCGTCGAAAAGGGAAACTGTACATTATTAACAAGAAGAATCCAAAGTATAAACAAAGACAAGGTTAATCCTTATTATAAAAATTAATAACAAGAATTATGGCAAGAATTGCTGGAGTTGATATTCCCCAAAATAAAAGAGGCGAAATTGGTTTGACCTACATTTATGGAATTGGGAGGAGCACTGCTCAGAAAATTTTAACCGAAGCCGGCATCGACTGGAACAAAAAAGTCCAGGATTGGGACGACGAAGAACAAAACAAGGTTCGTACCATTATTGGTGACAACTTTAAAGTTGAAGGTGAATTGCGTTCTGAAACGCAAATGAACATTAAACGACTGATGGATATTGGAACATATCGTGGTATCCGTCATCGTATCGGCCTCCCTCTACGTGGACAGAAGACCAAGAATAACGCGCGTACACGTAAAGGCCGTAAGAACACTGTTGCCAATAAGAAAAAAGCCGTTAAATAATAAATAGGATTATACATTTTACGAAATAGAACGAAAATGGCAAAAAGGACCAGAAGTACAAAAAAAAGAGTAGTCAAAGTTGACCCTGTCGGCAGGGCTTATATCCAGGCTACATTTAATAACATCATTATCTCTTTGACGAATGACTCAGGCCAGGTTATTTCATGGTCTTCTTCAGGAAAAATGGGATTCAGAGGATCAAAGAAAAACACCCCTTATGCAGCTCAAATGTCTGCCGAAGATTGTGCAAAAGTAGCTTACGGACTGGGTTTGCGTAAAGTAAAAGTCTATGTGAGAGGGCCGGGAGCCGGTCGTGAATCAGCTATCCGTACCATTAACTCCTCGGGAATTATTGTTACCGAGATTGTTGATGTTACTCCCATGCCTCATAATGGTTGCCGTCCACCTAAAAGACGAAGAGTTTAATTTCTAATATTTGAAACAGACAAATTTATAGATTATGGCAAGATATATTGGCCCAAAATCAAAAATTGCACGTAAATTCAATGATCCTATTTTCGGTGCAGATAAATACCTTGAGAAAAAAAATTATGCACCGGGTCAGCATGGTCAGACGAGAAGACGAAAAAAACAATCGGAATACGGAATGCAGTTGCAGGAAAAGCAAAAAGCTAAATATACCTATGGCATTCTTGAAAAACAATTCCGTAACCTTTTCCAGAAAGCTTCGCGCAAAAAGGGGATCACCGGTGAGAATCTTTTGAAACTTTCAGAAGCACGTCTTGACAACACAGTTTTCAGATTGGGTATAGCCCCTACACGTGCCGCTGCCCGCCAGCTCGTTTCTCACCGTCATATTATGGTAAACGGTAAAGTGGTTAATATCCCTTCTTTTTCGCTGAAAGCCGGTGAGGTAGTGGGAGTCCGCGAAAAATCCAAAAATCTCGAAGTGATTACCGAATCCCTTGCATCCAATCATAAATCATTCTCATGGCTTGAGTGGGACGATGCCAAAATGGAAGGTAAATTTCTGAATTATCCCGAACGCGATGAAATTCCGGAAAATATTAAGGAAAATCTCATCGTTGAATTGTACTCTAAATAATATTTTACTTCAGTATTTAATAATAAAGTTAAACCGATACTATGGCGATATTAGCATTTCAAAAGCCTGACAAGGTTATAATGAATGAAACTGATGGCTTCAGAGGCGTATTTGAATTCCGCCCGCTGGAACCTGGTTTCGGAATCACTATCGGTAATGCCCTGAGAAGAATTTTACTCTCTTCTCTTGAAGGCTTTGCCATTACAAATTTAAAAATTGCTGGTGTAGTACACGAGTTTTCTTCTATTGATGGCGTGATTGAGGACGTTACACAGATTATTCTGAATCTGAAGAAAGTGCGTTTTAAACAGCAGATACCAGATGAGAATACAGAGAAAGTAAATATCGTTATCGGTGATCAAAATGTCTTCAAAGCCGGAGATATTAATAAGTTTCTCTCTGTCTTTCAGGTGCTTAATACGGAAGAGGTGATCTGTAATCTCGACCCTTCTGTTAAGCTGAGTATGGAAATTGTTATCAGTAAGGGCAGAGGATATGTGCCGGCCGAAGAAAACAAAGATCCTGAAGCTTCTCTTGGAACTATTGCTATCGACTCCATCCACACACCTATTATTAATGTAAAATACAGCATTGAAAATTATCGTGTGGAACAAAAAACAGACTACGAAAAACTGATTATGGAAATTATTACCGATGGCTCTATTCATCCGAAAGATGCTCTGAAGGAATCGGCAAAAATTCTTATTCAGCATTTTATGCTCTTCTCCGATGAGAAAATTTCTATCGATGCAGAAGAAAAATCTGTCTCTGAAGAATTTGATGAAGGTACGCTGCATATTCGTCAGCTGCTAAAAACCAAACTCGTCGATATGGACCTTTCCGTTAGAGCACTCAACTGTTTGAAAGCTGCCGATGTGGATACTCTCGGTGATTTGGTTTCATACAATAAGAGCGATTTGTTGAAATTCAGGAATTTTGGAAAGAAATCTTTGACAGAACTGGAACAATTGGTTGAATCGAAAAACCTGGAGTTCGGAATGAATATTGCAAAATTTAAATTAGATAAGGATTAAGAACAATGAGACACAGAAAGAGTTTTAATCATCTCGGAAGAACCAGTTCACACCGGAAAGCTATGCTCTCCAATATGGCTGCTTCCCTGATATTACATAAAAGAATTACCACTACTGTGGCCAAAGCAAAAGCCCTCAGAAGTTATGTTGAGCCGCTCATTACCAAATCAAAAGATGATACTACCCATTCTCGGCGTGTTGTTTTTAGCTACCTGCAAAGTAAAGAGGCAGTAACGGAACTGTTCCGTGAGATTGCTAAAAAAGTAGGCGACCGTCCAGGGGGCTATACTCGTATCCTTAAACTTGGAAATCGTTTGGGCGATAATGCTGACATGGCTATGATGGAGCTTGTTGACTTTAATGAGACTTTGCTTGCAGAGAAATCTACTGCCAAAGGTAAAACAACCAGACGCCGCCGTGGAGGTAAGAAAAAAGCTACTGACGCTGTAGCTGCTCCAAAGACTGAAACTTCTGTTGCTAAAGATGCAGAAGCGGAAGTTAAAACGGAACCAAAAACAGAGGCTAAAGAAAAAGAAGATGCTAATGTTGAAATTAAAGAAACTCCAAAAGCAGAGACTAAAAAGAATGCTGCTGAAGTAGAGGAAAATCCACCTGAAGCTAAGGCTAAAGAGGAGACTGTCGCAAAAAAGGAAGTTGCATCCCCTGTAGAAGATAAGAAAGCTGATGCAGACAAAGAAAAGAATGAGGACAAAAAGGAAGAAGCGAAAGAGTAAGATATTGTTCCTTATTGAAATTGGGTGTTGGCCAGGCTGACACCCTTTTTTTGTTTACATTGACCCCGTTTTTTCATGAATGATGTTAATTTGCTAAAATATTGATCCAACTATATAGAACTATTCCAAATTATTTCTTATATTTGCCTAATATATAAACCTAAAAAATAAAAAGATGAAACACTCATGACGAGCAACTTGACACAAAAGGGAATGATTATTACCTTTGTCGGAAGTAACAAGGGCGATTTTTACTGGAGGTTGAAAAATCTTAAGCTACGAGCTATTAGAAACCCCGAAGATGAAACTGCCC
>JAJRQN010000232.1 GCA_024280235.1 Bacteroidota bacterium
AGATTTGGAACTGGAAAAAGCATCTTACCGGTTTCCTGTCAACACACCCATGACCAAAGAAGCTTACTTTTACAGGACTGCTTTTCAGTATTTCTTTCCGGGTGAAGAAGCAGCTAAATGTATTCCCGGAGGGAAATCAGTAGCCTGTAGCACACCGGAGGCTCTGGCGTGGGATAATTCGCTGAGTAATGTGATTGACCCCTCCGGCCGGGCGGTTCAGCAAGTTCATAAAAAATCGTACTGATCGATGAACAAAAAGAAACCCAAAGGCCGGAAGCAAATGTTTTCGGCCTTTTTTATAATAATGAAGCTGTTTAAAGTTAAATGGGATTTTAGAGAGGAACAGGTTGACTTTAGTAACAAAGCTCGGTTTTTATTTCATAGCCATAACTATAAAAATAAAAAACAGCTGAAGTCCAATGAAGTCAGGATGTTTCTCGTAGTTTCACGATTTATCTTTAATCAACTTCAATAACAAAAATACAGCTTAAAACTGATATGGAATAAACTGAAAGATTAATTTTGTTTCCCGGAGAAAGCAGTAACATTTCCGGATGGTCGTGCCTTATTTCTTAGAATAAAACAGGTTGACACATCAAAAGAAGACTGCCCGATTTGACGAAACCAATAAAACACAAAATGCCATGCGTACACGAAGTAAATCAAAACTGAAACCTGGGGAGGATGCCCTCGACTTTATCGAACTGTATCTTGCTTTGCAACCCAAAGCTGAGAATTTCTTTCCTTCACACTACCTTGACCTGCTGCATAGTTTCTATCGGCTTTGCTATGAAGAACCTGACGATCCGGTTACCAGCAGAAAGAAATCCAACGCCAGCTGCTAATACTGAAAGAGGCGTTCCCTGCTTATGTCGATGTGTCGCTTATGCTTTTTCCTCACGACGAATCAAAAGCTTTCCAATACCGGTCGCGACTCAATGGCTTTCGCAACCGGCTTATTCATCTGATGGATACCGAGCTTATTAACGATGAAAAACAGGAAGAAGCCCGTAAAGTGCTCGCCTTTCACGACTTTTCTATGGGAACGCCTCCTTTTACACAGGCAAATCTGAAATTTCGTTTTAAGATACTGCTTGGCGCAGAAGTTACTGTCCTGCGTCGTTTTCGCGAAGTTTTGGGCATTTACGACGATAGCGAAAAACTCCAGTGGAATTATCTGATGGATGTTTTGGAACAAATGATTGTTCAAAGTGCACATTATACGACGAAAGCTGAAAAAATCGATTTTTTGGAAAGAATGTCTCAAATAACTTACTTCAAGGGACTTAACGGCTTGCTAAACACAGCAGTGAGCGGAAGTCCGGCCACCGTCATCTCCCTGCTGAAAGAAGAAATTTTCAATCCCGAACAGGTGGTTATTGTAGATTTCGAAAACGAAGAACAGCTTTTTCAAAAAATTGAAGAAAACAATACGGCAGTTTTTGCTATTAAAGTTAAGTCGTTTACCCGTAATTTCCTTGGCGAACCCCGATGGTTCCCATTCCTGAGTCGTATGCTGTTTGTGGACAACTCGCCACTGGCCAACCTAACCAACATCAGCCTTGTCTTCTGCCTGCACAACAAAATTATTCAAAGTCTGGATAAAGTCCACACCAAAAAGTTGGGCGCAATGGCCAACAGCCAAATGAACCTGCGCCTGATACTTGAAAAAATCAGTCTGAAAAACCTGCAAAAATTTAAGACCCGTATTGATAAAAGAATTATTTCTTACGAAAAAGAACTGGACCAACTGAAAAACGAACAACTTGGCGTAACCAGCCAACCTGAAAAAAACCTTAGCTTATTTAAGTTTGATGAGTTCTCGCGGCAAATAATCAAAGATAATTACACACTCTCCAAATTGGCCGGTTACCTCGACCTGATTATCCGGTGTGCCGACGAAAAGCAGCAAAAAGCTATGAACAAAACACTTATCGGAGCTTTTGAAGAACGAACACTAAATTATTTTTATTCGGGAACACGAAAACTCCACATTGCTACAGTGGTAGAAGGCGGCGGCAGAAACCAAATAAAAACTTACGGCGATTATCTGCTTCAGCGCAAACTGAAACCCATCAGCAAAGAGATCGTGGAACGCTGCCGGGTTATCCTGAACATTTATCCCGACACCTACCAACGTACACTGAAAAACCATTTTCATAAAAATTTTGGCATCAACCTGTTCCTCGAAAAATATAAGCAGTACCTTATCAAAGCTGAAAATGAAGCTGACAACGAAGGCCGGCTGAAAAATGTATTGATTGACCTCGGTATTTTGGACGAATACAATAACATTCCGCCCAACGAACAGTATATTATCAAAGAGTTTATCAGCAACCTGACAAACCTGAAAAAAACTTCTATTTCGGATGATGTACAAATGATTATCCGCGATGTACTTTTTGGAAAAGAAGACAAAATACTAAAGCCCTACATTTTGTTCAACAAATACTCTTCGTGGGAATACCTTGACCTGTTTCCAACCGACCGTTTTGATATCAATCCGTTCGACATGGAAATAGGTATTACTCCCGAAGGACGTATTGATTTCGACCGGCTTACCCTGCGGCTGGAACGCATGAAAAATACTTTCCAGATTTTTGATGAAACCGGAAACCTTTGGGATCGCTTTTGCGAAAACCTGACCATCGTCATCAATGACCCTGCAAACCCATCTGGCTATTCTGATTTCAACAACCCTTCTTTGCTGAATTTCCTGAAATTTGTCAGTACAAGCAAAATTACACTATTCCTCGATGAAGCTTACAACGATACAGTGAAAACCAAGGATCCTTCCGAGCCGAAATGGCGCACCATCTCACGCTATGTGATGGACAATCTGGATCAAAAATACACACGTCTAAACATGGTCTCCTCCATATCGACCACCAAAAACCTTGGTGCAACAGGCGACAGGCTTGGCTCCATTGTAGCTACCCCTGCTAAAAAAGCTGTCATCGACTTTGCACGAAAAAAAAACAACCGCGAAACCGGCAACACAAACTCACTTTATATGCTGGTAAATGTGTTAGAAACAGCACAGCAGGCCAAACGCATTAAAAATATGCTCGAAGAAAAAATGCCCCGCAACGCTTCGCGACACAAAATAAAACGGCTTATTGAACAGTACATCGTCGAAACCTGCACAGAGCAAAAAATATCCAAAAGGAAAGCCTCCAACAGCTTGAAAATGAATTTTGAAGGAAGTCCGTTGCACCTCTTTCTTCTCAATGAGCTGGTAGCCATCGACAAACTGAACATGTTGGAGCTACCTGATGATTTCAAATACAAAGACGAACCGTTTTTTGCTTACTATCAAAAACAACTCGTGGGAGCATTAAATGGTTTCCGTGTAAACAAAAACTTCCGCAACGAGTCGCTGAAAAGGCTGGAACTCGGTAAAGAAACCGCCCGCGAGCTGCTGGCCGGCGATGTAGGAAAATATGCCAGGGTAGTAGCTTCCGATGGCTCATTTTTGTTCAACATTCAGTTGAAACAGTTTTTTTCATATCAGGATTTGGAAAAATTTACCCAAAAGTTATCCGAACAACGCGGGATTGCCGTTATCCCTTACCAAACCGGATTTTTGCGATTCTCGCTGGGTGGCTACCTCGAAGGGACAACTGCTTCGTACAACATTTTCCGGAAAGAGATAAAAAATGCACTGGAAATTGTTTTAAAATACTGGAAACAATTCTTCGAAGCCAAAAACGACCCCGCAAACAGAGGCCGCAGTACCGACGAACTCTTAGATGAAATATTTAGTTTACCTTCCGAACGAGCTTTTATCAACCACGTGTTGGATGATTTTCACCTAATTCGTAACTCAAATAAAAAGCCACTGCAAACACTGCTCATCGATAACCGATGGACGCTTTACCATGCCTCACCGACAACAAGCGGAGTGAGCATTCATTCCATCGACAATTCGCAAAATTCAGTCATCGAGTTTACCGAAGAACTGGGACGCTGTGCCAGCCTTACCGAATTTGTACAAAGCACTGCTTTTTCTTCCATCTACGAAAACCTGCTCCCTCAGGTGTATCCAAAAATACCAGCAATAAAACATCAGCCGTTTAGCCATATTCTGGCTTCTTTCGGAAAATCAACACTGCTGAAATACATCGCCAACAAGCTAAACTATGAGCCAAATCATTACGTATTGGATGGCCCCGATGAAGATTTGATTATGGCTGAAATTCTGTTGGAGATGGAACACCTGCTCTTTTCTTCCGGGAAAACCAAGATTATGGCACTTCGCAGCAGCAGCCATCCACATTCGGATATCGCCCGCATGGAAGGACTGAATCGCCTTTTGCGAAAACACATAGAAGAGTTGATGCTTCACTTTAACCTGCCATTCGAGAACGATCCACCAGCCCCCTCCATGATGGAGCTGATAGAAAACATTCTTGAAAAGTTTAAAGAAATTATTGGCTTTGAGCTAAACCAAATAAATTTAGACTCTGTGTTGGATGCTTTTCGTAACGAAATTTATCAACAATTAGAAGAAGCCGGTTTGGACCTCGGAAAAAAACTTTACGGAGACATAAGTCAACGCATCCGTAAAAAGGTTTATGCACCCGAATTCTCTACTAACCAACGTATTGCCTATCTATATCTATTAAAAGAAAAAAGCCGGTTTAAAACCAACCTGCTCAATATTTTTGGCGCATTTCGTCAACAGACTGATAAGATAAGCGATCGTGAATCTGCTGCTTTTATTAACGAATTTCTATACGAAGCACTGCCAGGCGAATGGCACCTGCTGTGGGAGGAAGTTTCAGATAATGCCAACAAAAAAGTAGCTCCCGAAATGCTGCATAGCGAAACACGCTGGTTTGTTCTATTCCTTATTCAACTAATGAACAATACCAAAGCCAATGAACATTACTATCCATATGTCCATACGGTAATGCGTCTTTCCGAAGCTGTCTTTTTAAAACAAAATTCAGCCATTAACGAAATGGTACAACATGGAATTAGCGTGTACGAACATTTTGATATTCAAAAACATGTACTTGCCAAAGAGAAAACAGGCAACCTGATTTGGATTCCACAGATGCTTTCGCAATGCGGAGTAATTATGGCCGAGCAGAACGTACAAACCCACACCCGTATTGTTACCGACTCTAAAAAACGGGAATTCCCTTACCACCGCCTCGACCGTACCCGGGGTGAAAAGAACAAAACGGAAAAAATAGGTGCTTTAACACAAGCCAACTCCAACGAATACATAAAAGTGCTTGACACACGTCCCATCCCATCGTTTTTTGCAGATCGCATCCGGCAATTTACGGCAAATATGGATGCTGGTGATTATCGTTGCAAAATTTTCAATGGCGGGCTTGTTAATGAGTTGTTCGTTTTCCATAAGTCGTATATGAAATATCTTACTGATAATTTCAGGCTTATGCAAAAACAGGAAATTTCACCCGAAGACATCTATCGTTTTGTTCCGGATACCATCTGCTTTTATGGTTTTCCGGAAAAGCTGATTTCATATCCGCAGATTGGTTATTTCGATATCCCCGGGCCAAAAGGGAACATTAAAACCATCGTGTCTCCCTTGCGTAAAGAAGCTGACTATTTTGGAAACATCAAAAAGCCACGACTCACCGTAATGAACGAAAAAATAAAAGAGATGGGTGGCATTCCTATTCATGGCTCCATGTTTGCTGTGGAAGAAGAGGACGGAGCTGTATTTGTAGTGCAAATCAGTGGTGACAGCGGCGTTGGAAAATCGGAAATGCTGGCGGCCATGATGCTCAAATGGATGAAACAGAACCTTACCGGCGTGCGCTCATTAAAGATGATTACCGGCGACATGCTTCATCTGTTCCCCGACAGAGAAGGAAACCTTTATGGTATTGGCACCGAAGAAGGCGATTTCAGTCGTGTTACCGACTTTGACCCCGAATATATTAAATATTATTACACCCTCTTTGAAAGTGCCTCTGACTCCAATGTGGAAGATCTGAATTCGCGAAGTACCATTAGCGGTTTGTGTGACGTAAGTATGCCTTACAAAATAGATATCATACTTACTGCCAGTAATTTTGCCCGGGAAGAAGCAGGTATTACCCGTTATGAGAATCCCGAAAACTTCATCCTTTACCGAAACTCGCATGGCGAACGAAAAGAAAAAGTCACCAGTGGCGACAATCCGCATTTCCAGCGTACATTGTTACGCTATACCGGCGACAAAAATATTGTGGAAGTTATGGACCGTCATGGGGCTTATATTGATGATGTCATTGACTGGGAATACGATTATTTTGCCGGACACTATTACCTCTGTTCGTCTTACAAAATGATGGACCAAATTAACCTGGAAGAGGTAGTCAACAAAATTTTTGCAGAAAAAAAATTCTGCCTCGACGAAACCGAATGGCTAATTCAAAAAGTGGATTTCGACATGATTAAAAACCGATTTGTAGCTACCATTGTCCATGACCATGACGAAAAACAACAACTTGTTGACCGAAATTTATCTAATCTGCTCTTTGATTCACTTGCCAGTACCCCCGCCGGACAACCGTTTATAGCAGAAGAAGGTGA
>JAJRQN010000233.1 GCA_024280235.1 Bacteroidota bacterium
TAATTAACTGTCATTTAACATTATATATTTGTCATCCCCGCTTGCTGTTGTACCAACAGGCGGGACAGGCAGATTACACAGCTTGCCCCGATTATTTTTTGGGGGATAATCATTTCCTTGTGTGTTTTAAACCAATCATGGATGTTTCATCTTCGAGAACATTTTCAACCATTAACCAGTTCGGGTTTGGTGAACGTTATTATTTTTTCATTGGCCTTATCTTCTTCAACTTTTCCATCACGCAGGCGAATAATTCGATGGGCATGTTCTGCAATGTCTTCTTCATGAGTTACCAATACAATGGTATTTCCCATTTGGTGAATTTCTTCGAGTAGCGTGATGATTTCTACGGAAGTCTTTGAATCAAGGTTTCCGGTTGGCTCGTCTGCAAGGATTAGTGATGGTTTATTCACCAGCGCACGGGCTACGGCCACACGTTGTCTTTGTCCGCCCGACAGTTCATTGGGCCTGTGATGCATGCGGTCTGCCAGCTGCACACTTGCCAGTGTTTCTTCTGCCCTGCGAATGCGTTCGTGTTTGGGTACTCCGGCATAAATTAAAGGGAGCATCACATTCTCAAGTGCTATGGAACGTGGCAAAAGGTTAAAAGTCTGAAAGATAAATCCTATTTCTTTGTTGCGCACTTCGGCCAACTCATTGTCTGTCATTTTGCTCACATCCATGCCATTCAGAAAATAATGACCGCTGGTAGGCGTGTCGAGACACCCTAACATGTTCATTAGTGTGGATTTTCCCGAGCCTGAAGGCCCCATCATGGCAACAAATTCATTCTTGTTTATGGTAATACCCACCTCTTGTAAGGCTTTCACAATTTCTGAACCAACATGGTAATGTTTAGATATCTTTTCAAGACGAATGATTTCCGGTGCCATAATTTCTGTTTTTGGAATAACAAAAGTAACAAGAATGTGGTAAACTTGCTAAAAGTTGCCAAAAGATTGTTGTCATAAATTAATGGCAACAACCTCTTTAATTTCAGGAATTACTTTTTTCAGTGTCGCTTCCACGCCGTTTTTTAGCGTCATGGTGCTGAATGGGCATGCACCACAAGCACCCGTAAGTTCCACATTTACAATATTGTCATCCGTAATCTCGATAAAGTTAATATCGCCTCCATCCTGTTGCAGGTAAGGGCGTACCTGATCGATGACATTCTGTACTTTCTGGTTTAATCTTTCTCTGTTATCTTCCATTTTAGTTTTTTTTTGTGATGAAATTCCAAAAAAATCGTTCTTATAATTTTGTTATTTCTGTTTTTAGTTTTTGAGCAATTTCAGTAAAAGCTTTACTTACGGGAGATCCGTCAACCAGTGAAAGCGGCATCCCTTTATCACCTGTCTCTGATAATTTGGCATCAATAGGAATACGTCCCAAGACTTTTATATTCAACTCGTTGGCAAGCTGATCGCTGGCCCCCTGACCGAAAATAAAATATTTTTTATCGGGCATGTCATCTGGTGTGAAATATGACATATTTTCGATGATACCGAGCAACGGAATTGTCAGTTTTTCCTGACGATACATCATGGCAGCACGGCGCACATCAGCAGCAGCTACTTTTTGCGGGGTGGTTACCAACACAGCACCACGGATATTATAGTTTTGTGCCAGTGTAAGCTGAATATCGCCGGTTCCGGGAGGCATGTCGATGACAAGAAAGTCCAATTCACCCCAATCAGAGTCGGTCATAAGCTGGTTAAAGGCATTGTTGGCCATGGAGCCACGCCACATGAGAGCCTGTTCTGGTTTTACAAAGAACCCTATGGAAAGGATTTTAATGCCATAATTTTCTAACGGGAGCAAAACAGGTTTGCCTTTCTTCTCAATTACTTTGGGTTGTCCATCTTCCACGCCAAACATGATTGGCACGGAGGGGCCGAGGACATCAGCATCGAGAATACCTACTTTGTTTCCGCTTTTGGCCAGTGAAACGGCAAGGTTAGCAGCGACCGTGGATTTTCCTACGCCTCCTTTTCCCGAAATAACAGCAACAATATTTTTTACACCCGAAAGAGGTCCGGGAGCATCATCTGCCACAGGCTTTACATCTACCGTAATATCGTCTCCCAATTCACTTTTAAGGGCCTTGACTGCTGAATTATAAATAATCCCAACGGCAGGATCATCCAACTTTTCAAAAACAATGGTTACTTTAATTTCCTTCCCTTTGATGGAGATGTCCTGAACCATATTCAGGTCAACAATGTTATCTTTTTTAGCAAAAAAGATAATCTGCTTCAACGCATCAACCACCTGCTGTTTTGTTATTGCCATTTTTTTATTTTTATTTAGATTGAATAACGATAATAAAATTTAATGCTACAAAAGTAGAAAATATTTTGAGATGGCAAACATTCTCTGCTCATTCGGATTTGTAATCCGAATGCTCCGGAAATAGCGATTTGAAATCGCTATACCCCAAAGGTCGGGATTGCAAATCCCGACCAGCAGAGTTTTCAACCTTTCCTCAATACTCCTCCCAGCTCTTTATTGGCAGATCCTCTAACCGGTAGCGACTGATGGCATAGATAAAAGCACTGGCAAGCCGTGCGTTTGTAATCAACGGGACGTTGAAATCTACTGCTGCCCGGCGGATGGTGTAGTCGTTACTCAACTCCTTTGAAGTAAGGTTTTTAGGGATGTTTACAACCATATCCACCTGCTTATTCCTGATTAAATCAAAAGCGTTAGGTTGCTGCTTTTCATCCGGCCAGTAAACACGGGTAGTGGAAATCCCGTTTTTTTCATAAAAATCATGCGTCCCTTTGGTGGCAAACAGTTTATACCCTTTTTTGATGAGAATTCCGGCACTGATGAGCAATTCTGTTTTGGAGCGTTGCGGCCCCGTGGAGAGGAGAATACTGTTTTCGGGAATTCGAAATCCCACCGACAGCAACGCCTTGAGGATGGCTTCGTAGTAATCGTCGCCGATGCATCCCACTTCGCCGGTGGAAACCATGTCCACGCCAAGCACCGGGTCGGCCATGCTCAAACGCGAAAAGGAAAACTGCGGTGCTTTTACTCCGATATGGTCGATGTCGAACAGAGACTTTCCGGGTTTCTCTACCTTTTCGCCCAGCATGATACGTACCGCATAATCGATAAAATTTGTTTTCAGCACTTTAGAAACAAACGGGAAACTTCGCGATGCCCGTAAGTTACACTCTATCACTTTGATGTCGTTGTCTTTGGCAAGAAACTGGATGTTAAA
>JAJRQN010000234.1 GCA_024280235.1 Bacteroidota bacterium
TCATACTGCGTGTAGCCGTAATAATATGCAGACGGAATGGCATACGGACTTTTCGTATCCATGACCTTTTGGAAAAGCGCCATGGCTTCATCGGTTTTGTTACGTTTCAACAGGCAGTAACCTTTTTTATAGTCGTATTCCAGCCGCTGCTGTGCATTCAGCTTCTCCTTCCGTAAATCGTTAAAAACCTTCAAAGCCTCGCTGTAACGCCGATTGTTAAAATAGGTAATTCCCATGGAAAATTTCACAGCCGGCAGCCATACGCTTTCGGGATAATGACTAAGGAACCGGCTGAGGCGAACCATGGCATCGGTCTCATTCATCTTTACGGCACAGAATGCAGCATAGTAGGCGGCATTTTCCGCTTTCAGGTTCTGCTTTTCCGGCAACCGGCTCAGGTAAAGGTCAAACATTTGACCGGCGGCCCCGTAATTTTCCACATCATAAAGTTCCAACGCCTTGCGATAAAGGTTGCCCGGCGACTGATAGAAATCTGTTTTTTGTGCCCATGCTCCCTGAAAAATACCCCAGAAGAGCAGAATTAAAATTCCTGATTTACAGCGGCTTATTCTCATGCAGTTGTTTCGATAAAATTTTTATAAAAATAGGGAGAACTTCGTTTTAAGCTTATCCTGCATGCAGAACTTATCAACATGCTATAGTGAAACGTTTGAAAGCCGGAAATGTTATTTGGATTTGGAAATTAGTGCGAACGATTTTTTTTGATCATCCCCATCCTGTTTTGGAAAGCTGATTCATTTTTTCATCCCGGCGGCTGACCGGGAGGTTTTTCCGGTAAAACTTCTTCCATTCCATAAAAAAATAATACTTTCGCAAAGTAGAAAAATTTTATTATGGGTTTACTCAAAGTAATTTTCATCTTTATCCTTATTTGGTATGTCATAAAGCTGATTGTCAGGTATATCCTGCCAAAGGCTTTCTTTCATTTTCTCAATAAACAGCAGGGTTTCGGAAACGATGACATCCGCCGGAAGAGGCCGAAAGAGGGGGAGATAAACATAAAAATGGAACATTCTCCAAAAAATCAAAAGGATGGGGATGATTTTGGCGAATATGTCGATTTTGAAGAAGTTGAACCAGAACAAAAAACGGATGATGAATAAAAAGTGGTCGATAAAAGTATTGCCCTATTTTGTGGCTCTTCTTGTATTTCTTTCTATTACAGTGATTTATTTTTCGCCACTGTTTGAAGGTCAGCGATTAAAGCAACATGATATTACGATGTACAGAGGTATGTCGAAAGAGATTACTGATTTTCGTGCCAAAACGGGAGAAGAACCGCTTTGGACAAATTCTATGTTTGGCGGCATGCCCGCATGGCAAATATCGGTTGATTACAAAACGAATCTGTTTCGTTATGTGGACTATGTCCTCCGTTTGGGCTTGCCGGCTTCGGCCAGTTATGTTTTTCTCTATTTTCTGGGATTCTTTATTTTGTTACTTGTCCTGCGTGTCGATCCGTGGCTCAGCATTGTGGGAGCCATTGCCTTTGCACTCTCTTCCTACTTTTTGATTATTCTCGGTGCCGGCCATACTTCCAAGGCGCATGCTATTGGCTATATGTCTCTCGTTCTTGCAGGTATCATATTGACATTCAGGGGGAACCTGTGGAAAGGAGGGCTGCTGACCGCGGTTGCGCTGACGTTGGAAATCATTGCCGGGCATCTGCAGATTACCTATTATCTGCTAATACTTGTGGTGATTTACGGTATATATCAACTGATTATATCGTGGCGGGAAAAACAAATGCCTTATTTCTGGAAAGCTGCACTGGTTCTTGTGGCTGCTGCCGGAATAGCTGTGGCTATAAACATAACTCCACTTTGGGGTACCTGGCAATACGGGAAATATACCATGCGTGGCAAACCGTTGTTGTCAAAAGAAAAAGCCAATAAATCAGGTGGTCTTGACCGCGATTATATCACAGCCTGGAGCTATGGTACGGGTGAAACATGGTCGCTGATGATTCCCGATGTAAAAGGGGGGGCTTCCGGATATATTGGCTTTGAGAATAAAGCACTTGGGAAAGCTAATCCTCGTTTCAAAAAAATTATTGCACAGCAAAATGAATATTGGGGCAACCAGCCCGGTACTTCCGGTCCGGTTTACGTCGGAGCCATCATGGTTCTCCTGTTTGTGCTGGGAATGTTTATTTTGGATGATAAGTTTAAGTGGGCTTTGTTTGCCGCAACGCTTGTTTCCATTCTGTTTGCACTGGGAAAAAACTTCCCATCTCTTACCAACTGGCTCATTGACTACCTGCCCGGATACAATAAGTTCAGGGCGGTATCCATGATTTTGGTCATTGCAGAACTTACCATCCCACTCCTCGGTGTGTTGGCTTTGAATAAAATATTAAAAGAGCCTGGCCTGTTGGTGAAAAGGAGAAAAGTTTTCTACATTTCATTGGCACTGACAGCCGGCATCAGCGTTTTATTTTATCTGTTTCCCGACAGCTTTTTTACGTTTTTTAGCAGGCTTGAGCAGAATCAGTTTGCACAGTTACGGCTGAACAATAATCCGGTACAGGTAGCTGCTTTTACCAACAGCCTGCAAGAGGTACGTATTGCTATTTTTAGGGCAGATGTATTACGTAGCCTGTTTTTCATTATGGCTGCTGCATTGTTGCTCTATTTTTATGCACTTGGAAAGATGAAACGGGGCTGGTTTATTGCAATTCTCGGCTTGCTGATTCTTATAGATATGGCAGGTGTGGACAGCCGTTATCTTAACAATAGCAATTTTGAGGTAGCTCGCAAAGCCGAAGAACCTTTTCATAAGACAATTGCCGATCGTTATATTTTCCGCGATAAAAATTCTGATTTTAGGGTGCTTGACCTTACGAAAAACGTATTTAACGAGTCAGGTACATCTTACTATCACATGGCTATTGGTGGTTATCACGGAGCAAAGTTGCAGCGTTATCAGGACATCATTGATACATACCTGATGGCGGAAATAAATGATTTGCGGAAGGTCTTTGCTTCCAAACCCACACCGGATGTCGTAGAAGCGGCTTTGCAGCGTGAACAGGTGCTGAATATGCTGAATACCAAATATATTATTTATAATCCGAAAGCAGAACCTGTTTTAAATACGCATACTTTTGGAAATGCCTGGATAGTGCAGTCGGTGAAAATGGTAAACAATGCCGATGAGGCAATAGCCACTTTAGGAAAAATTGATTTACATGCCGTAGCTGTGGTGGACAAACAATTTGCCGGTCTGATGAAGCAAAAACAGTTTCCTTTGGATGCTTCTGCAGAAATAAGATTATTCCATTACGCTCCCAACAAGCTGGTTTATAGTTTTCAGTCGAAAGTGCAGCAACTTGTGGTTTTTTCTGAAATTTATTATCCTAAGGGCTGGGAAGTGTTTGTGGACGGGAAAAAGTCGCCTTATTTCCGTGCCGATTATCTTTTGCGGGCTGCGGTGATTCCTGCCGGACATCATACCATTGTTTTTCGGTTTCAGCCCAAAGTTTGGTTTGTTGGCGAAAAAATTTCACTCGTTGCTTCTGTTTTGCTACTTCTTATTGTCATTGGATGGATTGCACGTTTTGCCCGAAAAACAATAAGACGAGAGGATGAGGTCAAAGGATAAGCCTGTATGAAAAAAGTGTTGATTATTACTTATTACTGGCCTCCATCGGGTGGTGGGGGTGTCCAGCGCTGGCTGAAATTTGTAAAATATCTCCGTTTGTTCCATTGGGAACCTGTTGTTTTTACACCTTCTAATCCGGAAATACCTTCGGTTGACAACACGCTGCTGGGGGAGATTCCTAAAGATATCCGAATTATAAAGAACAAAATATGGGAACCTTATACTTTTTATAAAAGTTTTACAGGGCGAAAGAAAACGGATAAAATTCAGACGGCTTTCTTGTCTGAGAAAAAAACCCGGTTACCGATGCTGGAGAATTTTTCAATATGGATACGGGGAAACCTGTTTATCCCCGATGCCCGTAAATATTGGATTAGGCCTTCGGTAAAAAAGCTGTCGCACATTCTTTCTCAGTCTTCCGTAGATGCGGTGGTTACGACCGGTCCTCCGCATAGTACACATCTCATTGGGAAGCAGTTGAGTGAAAAGCTGGATATTCCGTGGCTGGCTGATTTCAGAGACCCATGGACCAACATTGATTTTTATCATGATTTGAAAATCGGTAAGCGGGCTGACAAAACTCATCGTAAGCTGGAGCGTGCTGTTCTTGAAAAGGCGGATGCTGTTACGGTTGTAAGTCCTGGTATGAAAAAGGATTTTTTATCCATCGTTGATCGCGATTATGAGGTGATTCCCAATGGCTTTGATCAGGAAGACATACATTTGAATGTGGCTCACAAACCAGATAACGATTGCTTTTCGCTTGCGCATATTGGTTCTTTAACAAAGACGAGAAACGCTGAAAACCTGTGGGTTGTGCTGAAAGAACTCACCGAAAGTTATCCTGAGTTTGCAGAAAAACTGGAGATACGAAATGTGGGTAAGATAGATGTGTATGCTTTGGAGTCTCTTCGTAAATCAGGAATGGAGAAATATTTGAAACTGATTGATTACATTCCACATCAGGAGGTTATAGCTGAACAAAACAAGGCCTCGGTACTGCTGTTACTGATCAATAATACGCCCAACGCCAAACTGATTTTAACTGGAAAGCTTTTTGAATATCTTGCCTCCGGTCGGCCTATTGTTTGTATTGGCCCTGCGGATGGGGATGCTGCCGGAATAGTGCGGGAGACTCATTGCGGAACTGTTTTCGATTTCACGGAAACCTAAAGCTTAAAAAAACAGATAATCCTGCTTTTCAAAAATTTTACGGAAGGAATAAATAAGACGACCTGCAAGGATGTTGAACAGTACGAAAGAAAAAACCTTACCGCCCGGATGGCAGATGTTCTGGATAAAATAAGTCGTTAAAACCAGGTAAACAAATCTTCTTTGATTGGTTTGGCCGCCAGTATGTTTTTTACAAAATTGGAGATGTCATAATTTCTCTCATTAAAGACACGGTACAACTCTTTGAGTATCAGGTCTTGTGTCCGAATGTTGCGCTTGGTGGCTATTTTTTCCACAAACATATTAGTGGCAATTTTACCTTCAAGAACTACTTTTTTCGAGATGTATTCGGTGAAGAACCCTTTTCCAATTAGCAGTCCCAATGTACGGTTACGACTCATGTCGTTGAGTGCTGTCAGGCTGAAGTCGCCAAAGCCGCAATAGTTGAAGATTGTCTTTTCCTTTCCGCCAAAACGCGAAAGCAGATAGCGCATTTCGTTGATAGAACGTGTCAGTACCAACGAACGGAGGTTGGGCGAATCGTAATGTGCATCCACAATACCAATGATGATAGCATAGATGTTTTTCAGAATACTGGAAAGCTCCACACCGATCACATCATTGGTGAAATCAAGAAAAATATTGGTGTCGTCAAAAAGTTCCCTGAAGTAATCAAAATATTTGCTGTTTTTTGAAGCCACTGTCATCCCTGTGGGTATCAGGTTGATGATTTCACGTGCAAAAGAAGGCCCTTTCAAGCTGATAATAGGTTGGTTTACTTCTCTTTCAAGACATTGTGGAATGGTGTTGCTTTGGTTTCCAAAACCTTTTGCAAGATTTACTAATAGAGCATCCGGATTGAAAAGAGTTTTGTTTTCTTCCACATATCCAATAATAGCCGTTGAAGGAATACCGAAGAAAATTACATCTGATTCTTTCAGAATACTTTTGTCGGCAGTAGCCCGAACGTTGTCATTTAATTTTATGGTGGGGAAATACCGGTGATTAATATGTTCTTTGTTAATGGAAAAGATAACATCCTCTTCAATGGATAAAATATCCACTGTATTACGGTCGTTTTTTCCAAGAACCTGAGCAAAAGCAGTGGAAATGGCACCGCTTCCTACGAGGCAAATTTTTAATGGTTTGAGCATAATCAACGTTATTCAAAAATCGCGTAAAATTAGAAATAATTTTGGTGCGAAAATATTTTCCTGAAATTGCAACAGATTATCCCCTTGAGATATGGGCTAACTCCTATTTTAATGTGCTGATAAATAATTGAAGGAACAATTATTTGTAGAAATATTTATTGCTGCAAGGAAACATTTTCGATAGAATTTGGTTACCCGAAGGAGATCCCCGAAGGGGATAAATATGAATGGCCCCGTACACAGTGCGGAGAAAAAATGGAGAGAAAATCTCATAACCCTGAAGGGGTTAAACAAAAGACACATACGCATATCTATGAAATCTTTTATTGAAGTTGTTTAAAGTCAAATCGTAAAACTACAAGAAACATCTTGACTTCATTGGATTTTAGCTATTTTTTATTTTATACATAGATTTTCACGTCATTAATTGACCGTACTTCATCTTCTTTTCGTTGTCTTTATATACGTCCTTACAGTCTGAGCAACAGTTGTATAGACTGTTAATCCGTCTTGTGTGCACTTTCCCAGCTACTGTATATTAAGAAAGTATGTTCGTATTTTACTTATATATCAGTGTTGGTCATTCATTCCTATTATACTTATAAACAATTATTATATAGCCTGTTAATAAGTTTATAAAATTATTGTGCAA
>JAJRQN010000235.1 GCA_024280235.1 Bacteroidota bacterium
GAGAACCAAACATAATCTCTACGACTTCATGTTGAAATACAACCTGCGCAAAGCTGCTATCGGCATAGAATGGCTACACAGTAATCTTACTTATGGTAAGACAGATGAGAACATTCAGGGTAATCAAATATCATTGAGTGCCTTATACAAGTTTTAATGTTATAACAAACTAAAAAATTTTGACATATGGAATCAATTTTAATCATGGTTCTGGTATTTGCAGGTTATCTTGTTATGTACCGGCTATATGGGAAATATCTTGGAAATAAGATATTCAAACTGAATGATAACAACATAGTACCTTCTGTCGAATTTGAAGATGGGACAGATTTTGTACCCACAAAGAAGGAGGTTATTTTTGGACATCACTTCGCTTCTATTGCTGGAACGGGGCCTATTGTAGGACCTGCCATTGCTGTTATATGGGGTTGGATGCCTGCTTTGATATGGGTTTTTGTAGGCTCTATCGTTATGGGGGCAGCCCACGATTTTGGCACACTGATTCTTTCCATGCGTAATCAGGGAAAATCACTTTCAGAATTTACCGGAAAATATATCAATACCCGGACAAAGTATTTTCTGTTTTTTATTGTCTTCATGGAGTTGTGGATTATTGTGGCTATTTTCGGGTTGGTGATTGCCATCCTTTTCAAAATGTACCCGCAATCTGTAATTCCGGTATGGTTGGAAATACCCATTGCCGTTTATCTCGGCTATCTTGTATATAAAAAGGGAGCCAACCTGTTGATATGGTCTATCATCGCAGTGATTGTTATGTATCTGACTGTTATTCTCGGCGCTTATGTTCCTTTGAGTATGCCTTCGGTGTTTGGCCTTTCACCCATTGCTGTTTGGTCTGTTATCTTGTTAATTTATGCCTACATCGCCTCGGTATTACCGGTAACTACCTTGTTACAGCCGCGCGACTATATTAATTCTCATGAATTGATAGTAGCTCTTGCTCTTCTGGTTCTTGGTGTTCTGTTCGCTGGTTTTGGAGGCCATTTGCATATTGTAGCACCGGCTGTCAGACTTCATCCGGAAGGTTCACCTTCCATGTGGCCATTCCTGTTTATCACCATTGCCTGTGGTGCTATTTCGGGTTTCCATTCTCTTGTCGCCTCCGGCACATCAGCCAAACAGGTTAGAAAAGAGAGTGATTCCCTCTTCGTCGGTTATGGTTCCATGCTGATGGAAGGATCTCTTGCCACGCTTGTAATTATTGCTACCACTGCCGGTATTGGCATGGGATATATTGCAAAGGACGGAACGCTTCTGACAGGTATTGCTGCATGGACCCACCATTACTCATCGTGGGCCGCCGCCGGCGGATTAAGTTCCAAAGTAGGCGCTTTTGTTGAGGGTTCTGCCAATATGATAGAAGCTGTAGGCATTCCCAAAGTAATTGCTATAACTATCATGGGCGTGTTTGTGGCCTCCTTTGCCGGAACAACCATGGATACGGCAACCCGTGTTCAAAGGTATCTGCTTACCGAAACTTTCCCCAAAGCTTTCAAAAACAGATATTTCTCTACCGGTGTTGTTGTTGCTTTTGCCCTGTTTCTGATTTTCTCAACAGGAGCTAACGGAAAAGGAGCCCTCTCTTTATGGCCTTTGTTTGGTGCTGTAAATCAAACACTTGCGGCACTCGCCCTGATTGTGCTAACTATCTATTTGAAAGCCCGTACAAAAAGGGGGTGGATTTTTACCGCTCTTCCTGCTATTTTCATGTTAGTAGTTTCGCTTTGGGCAACAGTTGATAACCAATTAAATTTTGTAGATAAAAATAATATTCTACTTCAGGCATTGAATGTCATCATTATTATCAGCATGATTTGGGTGTCAATAGAAGGTGCTATTATATTTACCAAAACTTCTTATTCTCCAACATTAATGGATGATGAGATGAAGGAAGCAGCCTGATAAAACGGGTTTGTGATTTTTAATATTAGTTTTAAATCCTGGCACTGTTCTTAAAAAGTGTTTTCTTTGTAAAAACTTTTTAAGAACAGTGCCAATTTATTAGCTTATGGATGCTCGTGAAACTTCAAAAATTCTGAAAAAAATATATTTTTGGCAGCTTATTTCTTCTGTTTTCCTGGTTGTGGTTGCATATCTTGTAACATATTTCTTTCATTTGTCAGATAAGAGTATTGTTCCGGGACAAACAGTTTCAGTTGTTGTTACTACACTTTCAGGTGTGATGGGTATTGCCATCCCGATTTTTTACAGAAGTTTCTTTGTTTACAGATTAAAAGGTAAGAAGCAGATTTCGAGAGATGCTTTTGTCAGCTTTGAGCAGACTTTGATATCTATTGCATTGACGGCGCCTTATTTCCTTGTTATTTCTATTCTGATGAATATGAATCAGACATCCAATATGCTCATTGCCATTTTCTCACTTTATGCCATCTATTATTATTTCCCATCGGAGAAAAAGGTGTTGTTTGAGATGAAATTGTTCAGGATTAAACCCATAAAAAAGCAGGAGTAGTTTATGAAAGCAGGAGAATTATTGAAAAAATTGCTTCAAAAAATTTCCATGAGTTGGGACTTTTATAAAGAAGCAGGGCAGGCGACAGCCGTTGAGACACTTGAAACGGAGATGGGAGAAATGGAAAATATTTTTGGTTTGCTTGTGCTTGGCTCATTTATCGGATTTCCATCGCCACCTATGCAGATTACCCTCGATTTGCTTCCTGAGATGGAAAAGCATTTTATGCTGATGCTCAACAAAGTGGATACAGCGCAAAGTCCTATTTCTGATTTGTTATCAACTTTTGATGTAATGTAAACCATGGATAAATCAACAAAAAATATCTTTTTTTTGGGAAAAGGGGGCGTGGGAAAGTCCACATCCTCTGCGTTAACGGCGCTTCATTTGGCTGAAAGCGGTAAAAAAATTCAGCTGGTCTCGATGGATCCGGCCCATAACCAAAGCGACATCTTCGATAAGAAATTTGCAGAGAAAGCGGTTAAAATAAATGAAAACCTTACGGTAAAAGAGGTTGAAATTGATGTCTGGGTAAAAAAATATCTTTCCGATATCCAGTTTCAGGTCAAGCGTTCCTACTCTTATCTTACCGCTTTTAACCTCGAACATTATCTCGATATTATTAA
>JAJRQN010000236.1 GCA_024280235.1 Bacteroidota bacterium
GAGCCGACAGAAGTGATAGCATTAAAACCGCTAATAGCTCTTGTTTGTTCTTCAATGACACCGTTACCACGAACCTGTGCCTGAAGCGAACCTGCAAAAAGCAGAATAAAAATGAACGACAAGAGCCGTACAGAGAAAGTAATTGGTTTTTTCATGATGTTTTGATTTAAAATATATGTATAGGACGAAGAGAAACAGAAAAAGTTACAGTCCTGCCCTAAGCTTTCTCCTTTCCCGACTTAACCACAGCTTTAGCTTTCCAACGGCCTGTTTTGTAGTAAGAAAAGCAAGTGTAAGCCCCACAAACCAGGCAATGGGAATACCCCACCAGATACCGATAGCACCAAATTTCCGGGAGAGAAACCAGGAAGCAGGCACACGGACAAACCACAAAGAAATAATGGTAAAGAACATGGGAATCAATGTATCGCCGGCACCACGCATAACGCCATTGATTGTAAACATGGTAGCAAAAACCATGTAGAAAATCGGAACAATGAGCAGGTAATGTTTCCCGATTTCAACAACCTGAGCATCTTTAGTGAAGATTTGCATAAGAGGTTCTGCAAAAAGCAGCGCGATAACAGAGATTACGCCGGCGACAATATTGGACATCAGCAAAGTGGAGGTAAGACCTTTGTGAATACGCTCCATTTTGCCGGCACCAATATTTTGACCGACAAAGGTGGCAAGCGCCGCCGAAAAGTTCATAGCCGGCATAGCTGCAAACGAGCCAATACGAACAGCTACACTGTAAGCAGCAATGGTGGCGGTTCCAAACATATTCACAATGCGAAACAAGGCCATAAACCCCAGTGCCACAAAAGTCTGCTGAAAACCGGTGGGCAAACCTATTTTCAGGCTTTTTCTAAAAATAACCTTGTCAAAACGCATTCGCAAGGGATGAAAATTTAGAAACTTATGGAAACGATTGATATAGAAAATGATAGCAAAAAATGCGGCGGCCTGTGAAAAAACCGTTGCTGCGGCAACACCTTTTATGCCCCAGTGAAAGATCAATACGAAAATCAAATCCAATACAATGTTCATCAGTGTGGAACCGCCAAGAAAATAAAAGGGTGTTTTGGAGTCGCCCAGCCCCCGCATAATAGCGCTGGTACCCTGGAAACCGAAAAAGAAAATGAAGCCCAACGCATAGATCTTAAAATATTGCACAGCATCGGGCAGCACATCGGATGGAAGCTCAATAAGGCGGAAAATATCTTTGGCAAAGAGTAAACCAAGCGTTGTTACAACTATGGCCGCAAAAAACATAAAAATGTAAAGCGTGTCAATAGCGCGTTTGACTTCCGCCATCTTTTTAGCGCCGAAATATTGGGAGATAACAACCGTGGAGCCGATGGCAATACCCACCACAAAAGAGATAAGAGCAAAAATAAAAGGGAAATTAGCGCCCACGGCAGCCAGCGCTTCTTTTCCGATAGCCCTTCCCACCACTATACTATCCACTACATTGTACAGCTGCTGGAAGACATTTCCCGCCAGCATAGGTAAGGCAAAATACCATATCAGCTTACCTTCATTACCTGTTGTTAAGTCTTTCAAATTCTATGAGCGTTTCAGAAAAAACCTCATTTTTTATGACTTTTGGTATTCGGATCTGTTTTTAGCAGGTTTTTAGGATTGATTTTTTCCACATCATGTTTAAAATCATTGATGCCGGAGGCGACATCTTTCAGGTCGCTGGCAAGACCTTCTTCGTCCACTGCCTTTTTAAACTCTTTCATCCCTTTTCCCAGACCTTTTGCCAATTCGGGAATCTTTTTCCCGCCAAAAAGCAAAAGAATAGCCACAAAAATCAAAGCGATTTCGGGCGTACCGATAAAACCACAATATTGTACCATGACAAAATATTTTTTGACAAAAGTAAGCATTTAGATGTTTACTTTTGTAAGGTTCCCGGAAAGGGTTTTTTCAAAACATAGTGAGCATATCTTTAAATTCACAGCAAAAATGCGTAATTTTGCAGGCATAAACCGTCAGGCTGTTCTATCGCTCTCGTTTCAAACGAGGGAGGAAAGTCGGGACAACACAGGGTACCATACTTCCTAACGGGAAGGCCTCTCATTTAAAACGAGGGGACAGCAAGTGCCACAGAAAATAACCGTCTTGCCTTAGGCAAGATAAGGGTGAAAACGTGGGGTAAGAGCCTACGCGACCGGTTGGTGACAGCCGGTTGGGGTAAACCTTATGGGTTGCAAGGCCAAATATTCCGGCACTCCCGTCTCAGGCGGGATAAGGGCGACCCGTCCAATGCCGGTGGGTAGGCCGCTGGAGTTGCAGGGCGACCTGTAACCTAGATAAATGATAGAAGCCCTGATTTATTCAAGGGTACAGAATCCCGCTTACAGGCCTGACGGTTTTTTTATCCTTTAAAATGCGAAAGAGTTTCTTCAATGGAAAAACCCCGCTCTTTTATTAGCTGCTGATAAACTCTTTTCATTATCTGCAGTAGTTTCTCCACATCAGATTTGGTTTGATATAATGTAATCTGAATACGGACACCCACATTTTTAATGGGAACAGCAGGATACAATCCGGCAGTTCCAGAAATCCTTTCCGGATAAAGAATTCTACCACATAAATAAATATTTTCGGTGTTCCCCATAGGAAAATAGGCAGTGGGTGTCCGTGTTTTGTCCACAAGCGGAAGGCCCAGTTCATCGCACCGGTCGTAAAAATAGTCTATCAGTTCTTTCAGCTGGTTTTGTAACAAATTTATTTCACTACTTAAATGAATCTTTGCGGAAGCTATTAACCCACCCAATGTAGAGGATTCCAACGGCCCTGTAAACATTAACGGCCCGCTCAGATAAACCAATAGCTTTTTTATATCTTTGTCTGGACACACAATAGCACCACCTCCCGCACCAAAACCTTTCCCAAACGACACTGCAAGTATCATTCTGGGGTGCTGTCTGATTTGGGAAAGTACATACCCGCTCCCATTGGGGCCTGTCCAGCTTATCCCATGGGCATCGTCCACATAAACATTAAATTCATCATACTTGTTCAGCAATATTTCAACCTCTTTAGCTGGAAAAACATCGCCATACATGGAATAAACACCATCGGCGAGATACCAGATTTTTTCATAGGTCTTCCGCAACGCCACAATCCGTTCTTCCAACTTGTGAACATTGTTATGACGGATAGGTTCCACATGTGTTCCGTGGGCACGCACCATATCCACAGCCATCTGAATGGTAGCATGCGCATGGTGGTCGAGGATGACAGCATCTTTCCGTCCAATTAACAGCGGCAATGCCCCCACATGTGCCAATGTGGTTTTCGGATAGAGTACCACGGGATTCCCAAAAACTTTGGCAAGAATTTCTTCCGCCTCATCGGTTTTGTGCAAGTGCAAAAACTCTCTCGAAATAGAGAGGTTAAAACCATTCTCTTTTATAGACTCAATGGCCCCGTTGATGATACGTTCGTCGTGCATGAGCATTAAGTAATCACTTAGCGAAAACGGAACTACTTTTTCACCATTAATGTTTACTGCCTTTTTTTTCCCATTTATCTCAACACGTGTTGCAATATGTCCAATCCCAATTTCTTTTGCTTCATCTATTAGCCTAAATGCTTTTTCTAATAATAAATTACTCATCTAAATATATTTTGATTGAAACAAAAATACTCATTTTGAGAATTTTTCAGAAATGGGAAAAAAAAGTTATGAACTTTTATTGCTCAATAACTTCAGCTAAAATCATAAATTACACTGTAAAATTGTCTCTTTCTTTTCCCAATCACCTTTTACGTTTAATAAAATTAGTAAATTTGCTAAACAAAGAGAAGAAGCATTTGATTTCTGGTTTTTTCATTTCGGATATTTTTTGTGTAAAACCAGTAAAAATGTATATTATCTAATTTAACTATAACAAATTCTAACCAGAAAAAAACTGTAACATAAAGTATATGTGTTAATTTATTATAATTATGAATATTTTTAGTGCAAATTTTGATAATAATCAAATCAAAAGGGAAGATTGGACAACTTTTGAAAGGGAGTTCCTTCTACCAGTAAGTCTGACAACAATATTTTTTGCATTCATTTCTATGTTCCTGAACATTAGTATGGGGTTTAACTGGGTATTAATTGTGGTGCCTTTTGTAAGTATTACAATCTTTTCATTGGTTTTTCTCATGGCAATATATGATTTTCACATCACTTTTGCCAAGTGGTTATTCATTGTCACATCACTTACGGTCATTAACTTAGTGTGGTATTTTAATTATGGTTCCAGAGGCCCATGGTTTTTTCTACTCATATTATTATATAGTTACCTTATTTTTATGATGAGTGGGAAACAATTATTTACTCTCAGCATAATATTGATTATTAATGTTTTGATTCTGTTTTTCTACGAATACGGCCACCCCAATATTTTGGGAAACTACCCAACTAACAGAGAAAGGCTTTTTGACTATTATACAGCCATTCTTTTATCGGGTTCTGCAGCATATGTACTTATGACTATGGCGAAAAGATCTTATCTTACACAATACAAAAAAGCAGTTACTGCCGACAAACTCAAATCTTCTTTTCTTGCCAACATGTCGCACGAAATTCGTACTCCACTCAATGCCATTGTCGGTTTTAGCAACCTGCTGGCAGATGGTACCATTAAAGAAGAAGATCGTGAAGAATACATTTCGATTATCAACAACAGTAACGAAACATTGCTCCAACTCATTGATGACATTCTGGATGTTTCGCTCATAGAAGCGGAACAGGTTAAAATCAACAAAGTAAATTTCTCTATCAATGAAATGATAAAACAGTTAGAAAAAACTTACATCCCCATTCTCAAAGAAAAGAAGCAGGATAGTATCCGGTTAAAAGTTAAACTTCCGAAAGAATCGTTTTGGATTACCTCCGATCAAATCAGAATTAATCAAATTATGATGAATCTTCTGAACAATGCCATTAAATTTACCTTACGGGGAACCATCGAATTTGGCTTTGAACCGGAAGACAATCGCATTAAATTTTTTGTTAAAGATTCTGGTATTGGTATTGAACAAACCAATTTAGAACATCTTTTCGACCGTTTCTATAAAATTGAAGACAACAATAAGAAACTTTACAGAGGTACGGGAATTGGTCTGTATCTTTCAAAAAAAATCGTGGAAATGCTGGGCGGAACTATTCACGTCAATTCCGAATACAACAAAGGTTCGGTTTTCTATTTTTATATTTCAGCAGAGCTTTTGTCTATTGAACCGGCAGTATCTGAAAAAAAACAAACCGTAAGCAGACCTCAGCACGCATTTTCATCCAATGGTACTGTCCTGATAGTAGAAGATGACATCAGCAGTCTCGTCTATTTTAAAAAGGTGTTGCAGGGATTAAATATTCCGATTATTGAAGCCACCAACGGGAAAGAAGGCATCAGTCTTTTTTCGGAAAATCCGGATATTTCAGTTGTTTTGCTGGACATACAGTTACCCGGGGTCAGTGGGTTTGACATTTTCAAAGAGATGAAAAAAATCAAACCAAAAATACCGATAATTGCTCAAACTGCTTTTGCCATGGCCGGAGACAAGGAAAAATGCCTGGCATTGGGGTTCGATGACTACATTGCAAAGCCAATAAAAAAGGAAGTTCTGATAAAAAAGTTAGAAAAGTTTTTTTAAAATATAGCGGGAAGTCATCAATCTTAACGAAAGACACTCCAATATTATAGGTCAGGAAGTTTTGCTATCTTTGTTTATCGTTAATCAACAAGTTCTATGTCGAAAAAGTCTTTTAACAGGGAAAAGCACAACATTATTCTCCTGATACTCATTCTGATTTATGTTTTTCTGATCTCACCTTTCCCACCGGACGAAACAAGGCGGATAGCCTATAGCATCGTCTTTTCAGGTATTTTTATTGTTGCTGTTTACGCCATTAAGAAAAAGAGTAACCTTTATTTTTATCTGAGCGGAACAGCCATTATTTTAGAATGGATTTCTGATTTTTACAAATTAACTGTCATCCATTGGCTCGCCGCTTTTTTTTCGTTGCTGTTTTTTATTTTAGCCATTGTCAGAATGATGGTACGTATTGCCCAAAGTAAAAAAGTGGGGCCGTTGGAATTTTTGGAAGCCATCAATGTCTATTTTCTTCTTGGCATCCTTGGTTCCATTCTTTTTAGTTCCATCAATAATATTTCCACAGGAGCATTTCATTTTCCCGAAGGAATCATCGCCACACGTGCTGATTTCATTTATTACAGTTTCGTAACCATTTCCACTTTAGGCTACGGAGATATAATTCCGGTTTCATCAACAGCAAAAAATATGTCTATCTTTTTGAGTATCAGCGGACAATTATATCTTGCCATGATTGTGGCCCTGTTGGTTGGGAAATATATTAGTACAAAGTCCAAATAATATTAACATCGAAGCCATGCAACAGAATTTGATATTTAAGTATTTCCCTAATCTCACCGACTGGCAAAAACAGCAGATTCTGACACTTTCATGGCTGTATTCAAGGTGGAACAACCGCATCAACGTGATTTCGCGAAAAGATATGGACAATTTTTACCTGCATCATGTGTTGCATTCGCTGGGTATTGCCAAGCTACTTTCGTTTAAACCGGGAACAAAAATTATGGATGCCGGCACGGGTGGCGGCCTTCCGGGAATACCCCTGGCCATCTTATTTCCGGAAGTTCAGTTTTACCTTATCGATTCTATCGGTAAAAAGATAAAAGTTGTTCGTGAAGTGGCCAAAACATTGAGTTTGGAAAATGTGGAAGCCGAACGAATCAGAGCAGAACAGGTAACACGCAAATTTGATTTTGTAACCAGCCGGGCTGTTACCGACTTGGAAATCTTTACGCAATGGACATTAAACAATATCCATCCAAACTCAATGAACACGTTGAAAAACGGCATTTTGTATCTTAAAGGTATGGGCATTGACGATGAGATAAATCGTACTAAGAAACACAAGAACATAAACACAGCCTCTTACCCGTTGTCTTCTTTTTTTAAAGAAGACTTCTTCAAGACCAAACAGATTGTTCATGTTTTCCGGTAACAGAGCAAGTACGAACGTATCCGGCAGGTTAATAGAAACTGCATTTCCCAAATAAGAATTAATCCATATTAACATTAATTATTATCAGCACCCGAAATAAATTCTTACTTTCGCCCGTTAATCTTTATTAAAAACAAAAATTTAAAATAATTTATTATGACTGAAGTAATACAGAAATCGCTCAGAGAGTCGCCTTTGGCACGTTGGACGGCGATGGTAGTAGTTTCCTTGTCCATGTTTGGGGCATATTATTTTAA
>JAJRQN010000237.1 GCA_024280235.1 Bacteroidota bacterium
CCTCTATTCCGAAGAAACTTTATAACTTAGCCTTTTCGTTTAAACTATTAAATTTTCCCCTTTTTGGAACGCTATCTGCAAATACTTTCTGTCTCCCTCGAAGCGGTTTTTCTAAATAAATCCCGTTCCATACTGACGGCACTCGGTATTATTTTCGGTGTAGCTGCTGTTATTGCCATGATGGCTATTGGCAACGGTGCCCGTCAGGAAATTCTGGAACAAATCAAAATGGTTGGAGTAAACAACATCGTTATTTTGCCCGCAAACAATGCGATCAACAAAAATGATAGCAAAAACAAAGAAGAAGGAAAATCACAACAGAAGAAATTTGTTCCGGGTCTTACACTAAAAGATGCGGAGAACATTCAAAAAGTTATACCCACTGTGAGAAGGGTAAGCCCTGAAATTGTCTATCATATTCAGGCTTCACAAAATGGCAAAAGAATGCCGGCGGAGTTAACGGGTGTGCGTCCTGCCTTTTTCAAAATTTTTAACCTGTCTGTAAAAAACGGTATCTTTTTCACCCAACAACAGGCCATGAAAGGCGAGCCTGTTTGCATCCTCGGTCCCGAAATAGCAGCAAAGCTTTTCCCTGATGAAGACCCGTTGGGAAAACAACTCAAAGCAGGCAATATTTGGTTACAGGTCATCGGTATCATTCAGGGACTTCAGGTGAATAAAAAAGCGGAGGATATGGGCGTTTCCGATTACAACCGCAGTATTTTTACTCCGTTGAAAACCATATTATTACGTTACAAAGATCGATCGTTGATTAATCAGGCTTCGCTTGTAGGCGGTGGCGAACAGATTGTCGTCATGGGCGGCTCCGTTACCGTTTTCAGTAACGACCAACAAGGCTCCGGCGGACAAAATAATAACCAGTTAGACAAAATTGTGGTTCAGGTAAAAGAGAGCAGCCAGCTTGTCCCCACAGCCCGAATTATAAAAAGAATGTTGATACGAAGACATCAGAATACAGAAAATTTCGCCATTAAGATTCCTGAACTTCTTCTGAAGCAGGAGCAGAAAACCAAAGATATTTTCAATATTGTATTGGGAGCCATTGCCGGCATTTCATTACTCGTGGGTGGCATTGGTATTATGAACATCATGCTGGCATCCGTTATGGAACGTATTCGCGAGATTGGCGTTCGCCGCACTACGGGTGCCACCCAGAAAGACATTATCTTTCAGTTTCTCGCCGAATCTACTTTTATCAGCATTAGTGGCGGCATCATTGGTGTACTTCTTGGCGTGATTATGGCAAAAGTCATCACGCTCACTACGGGAATTCTCACCATTGTTTCCTTTTGGTCTATTCTGCTGTCATTTGGGGTGGCCGCCACAGTTGGAATTGTCTTTGGATACCTGCCGGCCAAAAAAGCTGCTTCACAAGACCCCGTGGAATCGTTGCGCCACGATTAATGGTTTAAAGTGCCCGCTTGAACCGGTTTGTTTCACAAAAAATGCAATAATAAGTTTTAATAAACAAAAATATCATTATTAATCATTGACGAGGTTAAACCTTAAATCCGCAAGGCTGTTATGTTACGAAAGGTTGAAATGGGCGTCAGTGTTGGCAAGCGCAGCGAATAAGTACCGCAAGCGTAGCCTAAGTTACGGTGAGGAACTTAAAGCGAGCATTGTCAACAATGGCGTGCGGTTCGACCTTGCAGTAGAAAGAGTCTTGCAGATTTAAGGTTAAATATAATATTTAGACATTCTTTGGAAATCTTCTGCCGAAGTCTGTAAAACCCCGATATTGGAATAAGAGAAAACAGCCTTCTCATCCTTTTATATTCATAATCAGTTTCTTAGCGTTTGCGCCGGAATAATGTCAAAATAATTTAGATAAATTATAAACAGGAATTTAATTAACTTTGTACCAATTATTTAAATTATCTCGCTTTTCACGTTGAAATGATATATGTGACTTCGGTCACAAACAGGCTGGTCAAGGCAGAATACTTTTAAGTTTTTTTTTAGAATAAAATATAAATCCTGTTTAATAATTTTCAATAAATAATCAATTTTTATTATGGAAAACAACGACCATAACGATAAAGAGTTTTCAAGGCGTAATTTTTTTAAGGCTGCTACTGTTGGCTTAGGAACAGCCATTGCATTTCTGTTAGGGTATCCTTTAATTGATTCGATAGCGGGCAAAGGAAAAATTTTTATTAATAAGACATATGCGATGCTTACATCGGTCAAAAACATTCCTAATTCCTTCTCTCCTGTTAAAAAACCGTCTAAGTTTGGTTTCACAAAAGTGGATCAGGATGCATTTATTAAAACCAACATACAGGAAGATGTATGGGTAGTGAAAAAGCCAGATGAAGAGTTGACTGCATTTTCTCCCATCTGTCCTCATCTTGGCTGTCGTTATAAATGGAATCAGGATCAGGAATTATTTATTTGCCCGTGTCATAATAGTGTCTTCACAATTGAGGGGAAGGTCATTTCAGGTCCGGCGCCTCGGGGGTTGGATACCCTTCCCACTGAAATCAAAAGTGGCGATATGCTATATGTGCTTTACGAAAGATTTGAACTGGGAGTCCCCCAAAAGATAATAATAGGCTATTAAATGATTATTAGAAATTGATAATATGAATTCTAAAATTTATAGTTGGATAAACGACAGATTTGGTATCGACGAGATGTTTAATTCGGCGTTTGACGAAAAAATTCCCGGGGGATCCAGCTTTTTTTTCACGCTGGGAAGTGCAACATTATTTGTATTTGCATTACAGGTAATTACAGGCGTATGGCAACTATTTTATTACGTGCCCACTGTGGATCATGCTTATGATAGTTTAAGTTATCTTCGCATATTTGTTCCTTATGGCTGGCTTATACAAGGCATTCACTATTGGGGAGCCAACCTTATGGCTGTATTGATTGCATTACATATTATTCGCGTTTTTATATGGGGAGCTTATAAGAAACCCCGTGAACTTACCTGGCTTATCGGGATTGTATTACTTTTATTAACAGTCGGTTTAATTTTTACCGGTGCTGCATTGCCGTGGGACGAGACAGGATATTGGGCAGCCGAAGTGGGCACCAGTATAGCGGGTACAGTTCCTTTTATCGGCCGCTTTATGGTTACTTTTTTACGAGGTGGCATATCGATGAGCCAATTAACGCTCTCCAGATTTTTCGCGTTCCATGTTGCCATCCTTCCCGGAATTACATTTTTACTTGTTGCATTCCATCTTATGGCCTTTAGGAAGTTTGGCAGTGTTGGTCCATGGAAAGAATCAAAACGTACTAAAATAGAAAATTTCTGGCCGGGACAGGTTGCCAAAGACCTCATGGTAAGCGGATTAATCCTTTTGTTATTAATTGGCCTTGCGGCTTACGTTCCTGCTCCTTTTACAGGTCCGGCCGATCCCAGTGATGCTGCTTTTATGCCAAAACCGGAATGGAACTTTTTATTTTTATATCAATTATTAAAAATCTTTACCGGGTCAACAGAATTAATAGGAACAGTGGGGATTCCATCTCTTATCTTAATATTGTTTATTCTGGTACCTTTTATTGATAGAAAAAAATCATTTAACCCGGTCAAACGTCCGGGAATGATGATTGGTGGCTTTATTATGGTAGTTTTTGTTTTTATTTTTACCTTATTAGGATATTTTAGTAAACCGCCCGGAACTAATAGTAAGGGGCCTGCCAAACAAGCTATGGCTGCCGCTAAAAAGGAGAAGATTATAAAACTATCTGCTGTAGCCATCCGGGGAAAAAAGATATTTGAAACCAGTGGTTGTACTGCCTGCCATACCATAAGTGGTGTTGGTGGAAAAATAGGTCCTGATTTAACCAACGAGTCTGGAAGGAAACGTTCCGAAAAATGGCTCATAACACAAATTACAAACTCTAAACGTCATTATGAAACGTCAATGATGCCTGACTATACCAGGTTTACCAATACTCAGTTAAGTGAACTGACAGCTTATTTGTCAAGTCCGCATCCTAAATCACTTCCACTTCCTCCTAATAAAATCGATTCACTTCCCGGATATCTTATGCAAAGCAGCAAGGGGCAGTCAAAAGTTCAATCCGAAAGCAAATATGAGTTTTCATTGGAAGCCAGTACCGCAAAGACATTGAAAACGTTGGGACCTCCGGGGGTTGCAGCTTCTGTAATTGGCAATGTGGGTCTTGGAGGTAAATTATTTAGGAACTATTGTGAGGCCTGTCACGGAGTATCCGGAAAAGGAGGTATCCACAACCCCGGATCTTTCCTGGGGAAAGTTCCACGATTAAATCCCGTAAGTAAAGTACTGTTTAGTGATAATCCTCAGAAATTTGCTGATAACATTGACCGGTTTATCCAGCATGGTGTTGTGCCTGCCGGAACACATCCCGCATTAAAAATGTTTAACTATGGTGATTCTTATGCTCTTACTCAGCCGGAAATAGCGAGTATAGAAGCTTACATTCTGTACCTGAATGTTGTTAATCGTGCAGAAATTCAATCTCCGCCATCAGCACGTCAGTTTTTTAATATTTCTGTTTTAGTATTTATTCTGGTAACTGTCATTTTGATAATTATAGGATTGGTTTACAAAAAGGCCTATCGAAAACCATCCAATAA
>JAJRQN010000238.1 GCA_024280235.1 Bacteroidota bacterium
CATCTGTTTGTAATTTTGTAGTTAATTGTCATTGAATAATATATTTATCATCGGATTTAACGGATTTAACGGATTTTAGTTTTCGCAAGCAAAAAACATCCATGCCTCGCCGGCAGACGTTTAATCCGATGACTGTTTTTTTGGGGATAGTCATTCCCATGCATGCCCGGATCACAGAGACGGGTGTGTTTTAAACCAATCATGGATGTTTCATATTCTTATGTTTTAGATTTATTTGACCATTCAGGACTCCCCGTTTCCGAAAGTATGACGCCACAGATAACAACGATCAGCCCCACAATTTTTTTTACGGAAAGTTGTTCTCCAAGCATATAAAATGAAAAAATAACGGTAAAAACAGGAATCAGATTGGTATATAAACTGGATTTTATCACTCCAAGATATTTCACGACATAGGCAAAGAGGACATAAGCCAAAGACGAAGCAAAAATTCCTAACATAAAAAGTGAGACAACTGTCATAATATCGGGATGGACGGACAGGAATCTTCTGCCATCTAAATAGAGGAAAAAGGGAAGAAAGAACAGCGAACCAATCATATTTTGCCAGGTTATGATAGTGATGGGACTGTATTTCAGACTGAGTTTCTTTAAAAAAACCACATAAAATACAGCAGAAAAAACAGCAAGGAATAGCAACAGAATCCCAAGAGGATTAGCATTCAGGCTGAAATTCTTATTCACAATAATATAAAGCAGGCCTGCAAAAGCAATTATCAGTCCTGCCACATTGATGGGGCGGAGGCGTTCTTTAAAATAGAAATAGGCGGCAAAGGGAGCAAAAATAGGTATTGTGGAAACAATAATAGCACTTAGCGAAGCAGATACGAGGCTGAGACCGAAATTTTCGCCAATAAAATAAAGAAACGGATTTAGAAAAGCACTTCCCCACAGCAGCCAGCGATCTTCCTTACGAATTGATTCTATCTGCCCTGTAAAATAGGCAAAAAGAAAAAGAACCACAAACGAAATGAGCAACCGAAAATAGATGGTAGTCAGTGGAGAATAAACTTCAAAAACAATTTTTGACCACACATACGACATCCCCCAGAAAAACATGGAAATAAAAGCCAGGATATGAATCTGAAATCTTTTCATCAGCGATTATGAGCCTTGAATTTGGGTCTGTAATCAAGATACGGCAGTAGGAATACTTTTACTGAGCCTACTAAAATATTGGCTTCCACATATATAGGATAGCGATGCTTATCATCAGTTACATAAACAAGCAGCGGATCGGTGTCAGAAAAGAAAGTACTACTGGTAATCACCGCTTTATAGACATCACAGACAATCCGTTTTTTTTTGCGTACCATTTCGCCTTTTCCTGCATAAATAATATAATAAGTTTCTTTTTTCCCATCAATAATTAAAGGAACGGGAAGTGTATCGCCTACCTTAAGCGTATCGGTATTCGTGATTCGCAGGTAATAAGTTGCGCTGAGCACATCGTAAATTGATTTATCCAATGTTAGGATAGTATCTTTTGCAGGATGACGGGTAGCCTCCGTATGGACGTTTACATATTGATTTGCCCAATGAAAATGATAAATATTGTGGATATAATATCCCCCCTCCAACGTCTTCTTCTCATAAAACAACGGCTTAAAACCTTTCCTGGCAGTAATGGAACGATAATAATCCTCCAGCTTAAAGATAAAAGCATATTTTTTCCGTGAATAACCCGTACCGGTAAACTGCAAACTTTTCAGTCCCTTGAAAGTAACAGTATCAGTTTGCAACTTCACATTGCCGGCATATACCCACAAAGGGCCAAGGTTGTAATAAACACGTAGTTTGAGAATTTCGTGCGGTTCAAAAGGATAGGATTCTGTCTTTGACAAAGACTGCGCCATTCCTTTTGAAAAAATGCCCGTAAATAAAAGGCTGAAAAAGAGAATAATGATTTTTCTCATCATAGTTTTACTGAAAAGTCAAAAGTAGTGAAAAACCTATGTCCTTGATAACCGTATAAGAAAAAAGGCTGATAGCATTAAAAAACCGGCTATTGAATAAAAAAAATGAGAGCTGCCCCTTTGTATATTACGGGCTTTTAAAAAAAAAAACCTGTCGCAAAAACAACAGGTCGTTTTTTCTGGGTAACCGAAGGCCGGTATAATTCCCTTTTGATTTTTCTAATAACCTAAAAAAACAGGTCTTTAGATTATTTATGTAGCGAGACCGAGAATTGAACTCGGGACCTCCGGGTTATGAATCCGACGCTCTAACCTGCTGAGCTACCTCGCCGTTTTGAGGGTGCAAAAATAAAAAATTAAATGATTATGCAACCTTTTTTTTAAATACGATTAAATATTATTTCGGTTTGCAAATTCTAATAACCTTAGCCTGACATGAGATTTACACCACAGAAAGCCAATAACATGCCGGATTTACAACTAAACAGAACCTGCTAATAAACGTTTAAGCTATTGATGTGTAGATTATTATTAGAGGACTAAGGCGTATTGTTTTCCGGCAATTTTATTAAAAACACGTGCATTTATTATAGCCATTACTTCAAAACAAAGAAAAATCTGTTTTTAGTTTCAAAAAGACAGCCTCCGGCCTATTCGTACCTGAGTGCTCTGGCCGGCTCAATACGTACAATGTAAAATGAAGGGATGATGAGCATTAGAAGACAAAGAAAAAATGTTCCGGCATTGAGCAGAAAAAAGTTGGAAAGAGAAAGCTCAACAGGCACATAGGAGACATAATAGCTGACAGGATTGAGACGAATCAGATGAAAAAAGTACTGGACAAAATAGAAAAGCAGGCTGAGAAGGTTTCCCCACAACATGCCGCGACCAATGATATAAGCCGCCTTGTAAAGAAAAATTTTCCGAATCAAAAGGTTGTCGGCACCCAATGTTTTTAAAATGCCCACCATGCCGGTTCGTTCAATAATCAAAATAAACAATGTGGAAATCATGGTGATGCCCGCCACGAGAATCATCAGCACCAGGATCACTACCACGTTTGTATCCAGCAGGTTAAGCCAGTTGAATATCTGGGGATAGGTATCATATATCGTGTTGATATTCAGATTATAAGGGATGCTTTTGTAAAGAGTCTGTGCGATGGCTTTTAGCTTTCCAAAATCACGAACCTGAAGTTCGATGCTGCCTGCTTCGTTAGGTTTCCAACTATTGAGATGTTGAATTTGCCGCAGGTCGCCAATAAGAAAACGGTTATCAAACATTTCTATTCCGGTATTGTAAATGCCGCTGATAACGAGTTTGCGACCCAGTGCAGCGGTAGCCTCTTTGCCAATAAACCAGATACGCACTGCATCGCCGGGTTTGAGTCGCAATTTTGTGGCCAGTTTTTGAGAAATGAGAATTTGACGTCCGGGATGGCTTGTACGAAAGTCGGGCAGATGACCGGCAACAAGGTTCTCTTTCAGAAAGTGCCAATCGTAATTTTTCCCCACACCTTTTAAGATAACACCCTGAATTTGATTTTTGGTTTTCAGCACACCCCCTTTTTGGGCTGTGAACTGAACATGTGTAATTTCGGGATTGCTACGTAGTTTTTTCAGAAATTTTGTCCCGATAGTTACAGGGCTTTCTTCAAGAGATTCGTTTCGAGTAAACGCCACAATCTGCAACGGAGCAGCAAAACCAACAACTTTGTTGCTAATGGAATGTTTAAATCCGATGACGATAGCCACCGAAACAATCATTAGCATCAGCCCTAACGCAATGCCAATAACGGCAATACGGATAACCGGACGTGCGTAAGCTTCAGAGCGGCCGGGAGCAATATGTCCGGCTATAAAACGGGCAACATTCAATGTATTTTTTTTACAAAATTATCATTTCCTGCTTTAAAACAGCCACCTTTTGTATTTTTACCATTTAAAACAGGAGATTTTTTATGAAGACACGTACTCTTTTTTTTATTTTATTTCTATTTTCCGGTTTTGTGTGCCATGCACAAAATAAGCGGCCCGTACTTACTAACTTTCATCAAATTGTTACCGGTGACGAGCAGACATCCCTCTACTTTCCTTTGTTACAGGGAAAACATGTGGCGGTAGTTGCTAACCAGAGTGCCATTATCGGAAAGACAAATTTGGTGGATACACTATTGGCGAAAGATATAAAAGTAATACGGATTTTCAGTCCCGAACATGGTTTTAGAGGAAACAAAAGTGCCGGAGCACACATCAACGACGGAGTGGATACCGAAACAGGCCTTCCCATTGTGTCGCTTTACGGAAAACACCGAAAACCTACACCAGATGACCTGAGAGGTGTGGATGTGGTGGTTTTCGACCTGCAGGATGTGGGGGTACGTTTTTATACATACATTTCAACAATGACATTGGTAATGGAAGCCTGCGCCGAAAATCACATTCCGGTCATCCTCCTCGACCGTCCTAATCCCAACGGATTTTATGTAGATGGGCCGGTACGAAAACCCGGATTTCAATCTTTTGTAGGTATGCATCCGGTACCGGTGGTTTACGGAATGACCATTGGCGAATATGCCCGCATGGTCAATGGCGAACATTGGCTGAAAAACGGAATCACATGTCATTTAACCGTTATACCGCTGAAGAAATATCATCGCAATATGTTGGTAAAACTACCTGTAAAACCTTCACCCAACCTGCCCGACTGGGAAGCCATTTATCTATATCCTTCGCTTTGTTTTTTTGAAGGAACAGTGGTAAGTGTAGGCAGAGGGACATCGAAACCGTTTCAAATTTACGGACACCCAAAAATGAAAGGCAGCTATTCATTTTTGCCGGTAAGCACGCCCGGTGCAAGCCTGCATCCAAAATTTGAAAATCAGACATGCAGAGGTACTGATTTGAGTGCTTTCGCAAAAAATGCTTTCCGCAAACCCGGCCGGATTTATCTGAAATGGCTACTGGATGCTTACCACCAAATAGGGGAAAATGGCCATTTTTTTAATCATTATTTCGACACACTGGCCGGAACTGATATACTGCGCAAGCAAATAGAAGCAGGGATGACCGAAGGCCAGATTAGAAAAAGCTGGCAAAAAGATTTGAAAGCCTTTAAAAAAATAAGAAAAAAATATTTGTTGTATCATTAAAACCTTTTAACTGATTGTTGTACAATTCGTCTGCGGGATTTGCAATTCCACTGTAAGCATGGCGATTCAAAATCTTTCCCGAAACATTCAGGTTACACATGTCTCGCCTATTGCCTTAGGCAGGGTCTGCTGAAAAATGCTTAAATTATTGATGTATAAATTATTATATTGAAGTTGTTTAAAGATGCGAATTTGAATTGGATAAAATATGTTTCTTAAGTTTTATCTTATTGAATCCCTACAGGATTCTGTGGAAAGACGGTTTATCATCCACAGGCTTTACCGGTAGTTAATCACATTCAATCCCTTTGGGATTTTCCAAAAAGGAATAAAACTTTTTAATTGAATCACGTGTTATCCAAGCAAAATGAAAAGATAGAGCATTAAAATAGGAATTAGCCGTGGAATCCGTAAGCATTTAAAATATATTCAAACTCTGTTTTCACCATACCATTGTTTATTGTACTTTTGGAATTACAAAACCTGAGTAAAAACAAACCCCATGAAAAAAACTTATCTGTTTTTGGTGCTTCTCCTGCTGTTTGCTGCAGGTTGTAAAAGAGAAAACAATAATACAACAACCGAACCGGTTACCAAAAACCTGACAATTTTCTTCATCAACGATCAGCACGGACAGATTGATAATTTTTCAAAAATCAAACAGATTATCGACCGGGAAAAGCAGCAAACGAATGCTAATGTTATTGTAGCCTGTGCCGGCGACATCTTTTCCGGAAATCCCATTGTGGACAACTATCCCGAAAAAGGATATCCCATGATTGACGTTATGAACCGTGTGGGATTTAACATTTCCGAATTGGGAAACCACGATTTTGACTACGGGGAACAAATTTTGAAAAAGCGGATGCTTCAGGCACATTTTCACTGGATTTGTGCCAATGTAAACATGGAAAACAGTGGTATTCCCCAACCTGCTCCTTACCTGACTCTGCAGTCAGGAAACCTGAAAATTACTTTTCTCGGACTGATAGAAACCAATGGAAAACCCGACGCCGTTATCCCTTCCACCGACCCCAATAAAATAAAAGACATCCGTTTTGAAAGACCGGAAAATGTGGTTGCAAAATACGCCGACATCAAAAAGAAAGAAAATTCGGATTTGTATATTGCCCTTACTCATCTCGGCTTCAGCCAGAAGAAATACAGCGACCTCGGCGATGAACAACTTGCCTTGCAATATCCTTACTTTGACCTGATTATCGGAGGCCATTCGCATCAATACATCGATACGGTCATCAATCACATTCCCATCTTTCAGGTGGGTTCTTACCTGCATAGCCTTGGGAAAATCAGCCTTGCGGTAAAAAACAAAAAAATCATCAGCCTAAAATATGATTGTATCAACCTGGATAAATATCAGGGGGAAGATGCAGGCCTCATGAAAATTATTGATACCTACGACAACTCCATGCCACAGTTGAACGATGTCATCGGCTATGCTCATCAAAAAATGTACAAAAGTCAGACAGGATGTTTTTACACCGATGCGCTAAGAGCAGCCATGAAGGTGGATGTTTCGTTTCAGAATACCGGCGGCATCAGGGCAGACCTTAACAAAGGAGACATCACCAAAAGAGATATTTACCGCATTTCTCCCTTTAACAACGGCACCGTGATTTATCATATGACGGTAGGACAGATAAAGAACTTCCTCATGGGTTCGAGATCGGGTTTTTATTACTCGGGGATGGGGATAAACCAAAAAGGCAGTGAGGTGCAAATCAGCGACACCAGTGGAAATATCTTAAAAGACAATAAAATTCTAACGGTTGGGCTAAATGACTATATTCCTGCTGTTTACGACAATTATTTTCCGTCGGACGGGAAAATACAGCCGCTCACCGCTGCCGAAACGCTTATTTACTATCTGGAACACATCGACAGCGAGGTGGATTACCCGCACTGCGACCGGTACTTTAGATACCGGTAGGCAAAAGTGCCATCCCTGCCTGTTTTAAACAGGGTCTGCTGAAAAACGCTTAAATTATTTTTCTGTCAATCCATACAACAGCTCAATCTCCTGCGGCCACAAGTTAGTATCGGGAGTTTCCAGTATCAGTGGCATGTCATCAAAGCGGGGGTCGGTCATAATCCGGCGAAACATGTCGATGCCGATAAAACCTTTTCCAATACTGTCGTGACGGTCCACACGTGAAGCCAGCTCTTTTTTTGAGTCGTTTAGATGCATCCCTTTCAGGTATTGGAAACCTACAATACGGTCAAAATCGGTAAAAGTTTTTTCATAGCCGGCTTCGGTTTTAATGTTGTAACCTGAAGTGTATGTGTGGCAGGTGTCGATACACACGCCTACCCGGCTTTTGTCCTCCACGCGGTCGATAATGGCGGCGAGTTGTTCAAAGCGGAAGCCGAGGTTTGTTCCCTGTCCGGCAGTGTTTTCGATGACCGCGGTTACGCCACTGGTTTTGTCCAAAGCCCAATTAATAGATTCGGCAATGGTATTTAAGCAAGACTCTTCCGTTATTTTTTTCAGATGAGAGCCGGGATGAAAGTTCAGCCTGTCAAGGCCAAGCCGCTCGCAGCGTTGCAACTCGTCCAGAAAGGCATTACGGGATTTTTCCAGCGGTTCTTTCTCCGGATGACCGAGGTTGATCAGGTAGCTGTCGTGCGGCAAAATTTGATGCGGAGTATAACCGTATTTTTGGCAATTCTCTTTGAAAAGCCGGATATTGTTCTCTGTCAATGGTTTGGAAAACCACTGACGTTGATTTTTGGTAAAAAGGGCAAAAGCTTTTGCACCAATGGCATACGCATTTACAGGAGCATTTTCTACGCCGCCCGAAGCACTTACGTGAGCACCGACATATTTCATGGATTTCTTTTTATATTCGTGAAAAAATTTAAACTCAGCTTGTGGGGACTATTCATCCCAATCTCTCAAAAAAAGGATTTTATCCGTTGTCCTGAAACATTCGGATTACACGCGTCTCGGCTCAGACAAGAAATCCGAATGAGTTACATTTAAAAAAGAAGATGCCTAATTTGTTCTTCCCGGATAAACTTTCAACGCTTCTGCCAACACTTTTACCGAGCTTTTCAGGTCTTCCACTTTTAGTACATAGCTGATGCGAATTTCGTCTTTCCCTTTACCGGGTGTGGAATAAAATCCGGAAGCCGGTGCAAGCATAACTGTCTGATACTCAAATTCAAAATCTTCGAGCAACCATCTGCAGAATTTGTCCGAATCATCAATAGGCAACCGGGCAACCACATAAAAAGCACCGGACGGATTGGGACAAAATGCACCTTCGATATTGTTGATACCCTCAACAACTGCGTTCCGCCTTGCAATGTACTCTTTTATCACAGCAACAAAATATTCGTCCGGTGTGTCCACAGCCGCTTCGGCAAGCACCTGACCGAAAGTGGGCGGGCTGAGCCGGGCCTGTGCAAATTTCAATGCAGTGGAAATAACAGTTTTATTACGCGAGATCAGCCAGCCGATACGTGCGCCACAAGCGCTATAACGTTTTGAGATAGAATCAATTAATATCACATTATCGTCAATACCATCGAGATACATAGCCGAATAATGCGTTTTCCCATCGTAGGTAAACTCACGGTAAACTTCATCAGCAATAAGATAAAGATCATATTTTTTGACCAAATCGCGCAGGGTTTCCATCTCCTCTTTGGAATAAAGATAACCTGTGGGATTGTTGGGATTGCATATCAGAATAGCTTTGGTTTTGTCTGTGATAGCTTTCTCAAATGCTTCCATGGGTGGCAGGGCAAAACCGGTTTCAATATCCGAAACTATCGGTGTTACGTTGATGCCTGCGTTGGTGGCAAAGCCATTGTAATTGGCATAAAAAGGTTCGGGAATAATCACCTCATCCTCCGGATCCATAATGCTTTGGAATGCAAACAGTAAAGCTTCGGAAGCGCCGGTTCCCACAATAATCTGATCGGAAGTAACGTCAATATTTACTGTTTTATAATAATCCGTAAGACGCTCACGCAGCGACAGCATCCCGGCCGAGTGACTGTATTCGACGACCTTGTGGTTGTAATTCCGGATGGCATTCAGTGCTACTTCCGGCGTTTCGATATCTGGTTGACCAATGTTCAGATGATATACTTTGCGTCCTCTTTTCTTTGCCTCATCGGCAAAAGGGACGAGCTTGCGAATGGGTGATTCGGGCATCTGTTGCCCTTTGAAGGAAATTTTTGGCATTATCTTGAGGTTTTTTATTTATGAACAGGCGTGGCGTTTTTGTCAGTATGCTTAACCGGCAACATAGGCTTAGGGCGGGGAATGACCTCGCCGTGAATATGCAGAACGACCGGTTTTGATGCGTTAGAATAAACCGTAACGGTTTTATTGAAATAGCCCAATATATGTGTGTTGTAAGTTACTTTTATGCTTCCGGAGTCGCCGGGAAGTATGGGCGCTTTGGGCCAGGTGGGAACCGTGCAACCACAGGAAGAATGCGGACGGGATAGAAGTAGTGGTTCCTTGCCTGTATTGATAAACTTAAAATTATGTGTCCCGTTTGACTGGTAATAAATCTTTTTGAAATGAAAGGTTGTTTCGTTAAATTTCAAAACAGCACCCGAAGTTTTACTTGTCTTCTGCTGTGCTTGAATTTGTAAAGCAAAAAACGCAAGCAGAATCAAAATTCCAATTTTTTTCATAGTAAATAAATTTATTTTTTATTGCACAAATTTAGTAATAAAATTTATCCTGTTTCCATAATTCAGATGCAGAAAGATAATGGTTAAAAACATTGTTGAAAAGTTGATAAAAACCGGATATATTTTCGGGGTAAATACCCATAATTTTACTAAGACAATAAAGCCCTGATAACAGAAGCCTGATTTTTGCAAATCGGGTTAATACCAAGCTCCATTATAAAATATCAACAGGACTAATTGAAATAATATTGATTTGAAATACAATATGATATGAACATTTAAAGAATGAGATTATGAAAAAAAGTCTGTTACTCTTAGTTTTTATGAGTTTTTTTATTTCGGAAATATTTTCACAGCAGGAAAAGACGCCAATGTTGACAAGCCATCCAAAAATTGAATTGGGTTTCCAGGGTTTGGGAGTTGGCTATGAATTTGCTCTCGGCGGGAAAACAGTAATTGATATCAATGCAGGGCTTGGTGGCGGTTATACTGTCAATAACGGGACCGTAAGCTATGAGTGGGGGTTTATTGATCCTGCATTTTATGCAATCACGGAATTCAGGTACTATTACAACCTGCCAAAAAGGTTAGCCAAAAATCGAAACAGAGGTAACAATGCAGGAAATTATGTGGGAGCACAGGTGAAATATGCCACCCGGGAGGTTTTTAACATCTCCTCTAATGTCGACTTACACAACACCTTATTGACGGAAGTTCACTGGGGTATTCAGAGGAATCTGGGAAAGAAATATATTTTCAACCTGCATCTCGGTCTGGGCTATGCTTACGACTATGACCAGGACACAGGAGGACTTTACCTTGCGATTGGTGCGAAATTCGGATACCTGTTTTAATGAATATCGTCCCTGCTTAAACTTCGGTCAGTCAAAAAAACAATACGGCTGATTTTGCTTACACAATTTCCCACATTTACGTCCAGGTTTTAAACGGATGTTTCTTCAACATTGAGTTATAGTATCTTTTGTCGCCGGTAACTTCCCTGCCCAGCCACAGAGGTTTCTCGAAAAGCCTATTTTCGTTGGGGAGTTCAATTTCCGCAACTATCAGTCCTTTGTTCTCATCGTGAAATTCATCTACTTCAAAAAATAAGCCGCCGGAAGCGGGGATAATGTGCCGTGTTTTGTCGATAACACCCGGTTCGCAAAGCTCCATCAGCACTTTTGCCTCCTCCACCGGAATTTCCATTTCCCATTCAAACCGGCTGATACCGGTTTTATTCATCGGCCCTTTGATGGTCAGATAGCCGGAGTCATCTTTAATACGGACTCTGACTGTTCTTTCCGGTACGGACGATAAATACCCCTGTGTAATACGTAAAGATTTGATAACAAGTGATTTGTAGTCGCCTTCTACCAAAAACTTCCGCTCAATTTCCTGTAACATGACACAATTTTTTTACAAAAATAGCTTAATTGCTGAAAGTTATGATCGTGGCTGTACATAAAGTCAAGAGTATGGAATAGGAAGTTTGCTAACGAGGCTTGCGAGTTTTGAGTATCAGGAGTTTACTTTTGTAAATGACTGATTTGAAGATAAGCTTAACAAAGAGATTGACGTTTTCCGGCAGCCACTATTTAGCAAGATTAGCTTACTTTTGTACTGTACAATCTATTTTTAATTACATTTGTACGAATATCATTTTCAAGGAACCATGACAACCAAAGAGAAAAAGCTTCCAAATGCCGGTACAGACACCCGGGAAGATCCGGGGAAAAGGCTCATTCTTTTTAATGACGATATTAATACCTTCGATTTTGTGATTAAGACATTAATAGAAGTTTGCGGCCACGATCCTCATCAGGCCGAAAATTGCGTTATGATTGCCCATTTCAAAGGAAAATGCGCAATAAAAAAAGGGGCTTTGGAAGACTTAAAGCCATGTTATGAAACATTGATTCTTAAGAGGTTAACTGTGGAAATACAATAAGTTTATGTGGGCTGTAATTATTATTTTGATTCTCGTTGGGTTAGTTCTGCTGGCTTTGGAGATTATGGTAATTCCGGGAGTCGGAATTACAGGAATACTGGGCTTTCTGTTCATGGCAGAAGGAGTTTGGCTTGCCTATTCGAGAGAAGGTTCTGCGGCCGGAAATATTACTTTAATCCTCACCATTTTGGTAAGTGCCCTCAGCATGGTGGTCATGCTTCGCTCAAAAACATGGAAAAAAGCACAATTAAAAACTTCTGTCTCAGGTAAAGTGCGAACGCTTGATGATATGCATCTAAAAGTAGGAATGCGTGGGAAAACAACTTCTCGATGCGCACCAATAGGTAAAGCCGTCTTTGGCAATAATCATATAGAGGTTGATTCAGGAACGGACTATTTGAAAACCGGAACTCCGGTTGAGATTGTTAGAATATATAGAAATAAAATTTTTATTAAAAACATAACAACTTAATATCATGGGAAGTACTTATATCATTTTTGCAGGTGCCATTGGCGCAATTTTTATCCTTTGGATTTTACTTTACTTTATTCCGGTCGGGCTTTGGTTTACAGCCTTTGTTTCCGGGGTTCGCATTTCTCTCATTCAGCTGGTTCTTATGCGCTGGCGAAAAGTTCCTCCGGGTGTAATTGTCCGAAGTCTGATTACTGCCACCAAAGCGGGGCTTCATCTAAAACGCGATGACCTTGAAGCTCATTTCCTTGCAGGAGGCAGGGTGCAGCAGGTAGTCAACTCTCTGATCTCCGCCGACAAAGCCAATATAGATTTGAATTTTAAAACAGCTACCGCCATTGACCTCGCAGGTCGTGATGTACTCGAAGCAGTACAAATGTCGGTAAACCCGAAAGTAATCGACACCAAAAGGGTAACTGCCGTTGCCAAGGATGGAATTCAGCTGATTGCCACCGCGAGAGTTACCGTACGTGCAAGCATTCAGCAATTGGTAGGTGGTGCCGGCGAAGAAACCGTTTTGGCCCGCGTGGGTGAAGGTATTGTATCTTCCATTGGTTCAGCTCATTCGCACAAAGAGGTTTTGGAAAATCCGGACAGCATCTCACGGGTAGTTCTTGAAAAAGGACTTGACTCGGGAACAGCTTTTGAAATTCTGTCCATCGACATTGCCGACATCGACATAGGTAAAAATATTGGCGCCGTTTTGCAAATGGATCAGGCTAACGCCGATAAAAATATTGCACAGGCTAAAGCTGAAGAACGCCGGGCTATGGCCGTGGCAAGCGAGCAGGAAATGAAAGCCAAAGCTCAGGAAGCCAAAGCCAACGTTATCCAGGCCGAAGCCGAAATCCCCATGGCCATTGCCGAAGCTTTTCGTTCGGGAAACCTGGGCATCATGGATTATTACAGGTACAAAAACATTCAGGCCGACACCAAAATGCGTGATTCCATCGCCGAAGATCCTGGGACAGAGCCGCATGACAAAAAGTAAGTCAGAATAGCAAATCATTTTTGCCAAGACAACCAAACAGCAATGGAAGATTTGACAGAACCGGACATCTCCGATTATCTCAGGATGTGTGGACTTTATTATGAGGTTAATAATTCATTGAATATTAGTGTGCTGAGTACTAACAATTGTTATCTTGCTTTACGGATAGTTTTCAAATATTACTGAAAAAGTATTTTTATGGTTAGTTTTTAACGTACAACGATATCAGATTCTATTGACAAGCAGCCAAATGAAAATTTCACTCCTCATACCCAAAAAAGAGAATATTATCCGGCTATGAAAAATGAAGTATTTTTGTTCTTGCGGCAAAAACAGAAGCGTATTTTTCCCAAAACGAGATTGACTTTCCCATTTTGGGAATAAACAAAGGGGTGTTAAGAAGTGTAATGTTATTATTATCAGTAGTTTAGCTTTACACCTTAAAAGAGAGGCTTAATTTTTGCAATACTTTTTAAGAGATATTATTATTCATCAAACAATAAAACAATGAAAACAAAAAATTTATTTTTCACGGTAGTCCTGTTGATAATGGCAGGACTTATCTTCCAGTCATGCAACAAGGCTCCCTCCCCCGATAACGGATCTCCGTTGGATAATTTAAAAATTCCGGATGGATTTAAGTTTGAATCAACGCATGTAGAAGACATCACGATTAATATGCCTTCTACGGTAAATTTCAGCAAAGACAAAAGCCGTTTCAATCTCTACACCAACGATCCTGCTAAGGGCGGAAAGCTGATTACTGCCGGAAGCTTTGACACAAAAGGTCATTGGACAGGTGAGGTTCGTGTCCCCACGGCTTTAGATTCCATTTTTGTACAAACTATTGCAGGCAGCCAGAAAGTCGGATTGACAGCACAAAATGTGAAAGGCAGCGGTGTCATCATAAACTTTGGTGAAGATTACGGAACAACACCTCCCGATACAATTCCCACAGCAACAAAATCAAGCTACTTTTCAAATTTGGCTTCCGGCAAATATAAAAGCATGCGTGTCAACAACCTGGTGCAAAATGGCAATTTTGAAAGCAATGACTTTGGAAATATACCGGGTTGGGGAAATTATCATCCCATAGATGGAAAATGGTATTTTACCAATTATTACAACATGAAAATGGACTGGTATAATGATGGAGGCAATCATGTAATACGTACACCGATTAATAACACAACGACTTATTATGGCGGAGCTTCACAAATGGTTGCTGCACAGCCGGGCGATTTAATCACATTTTCTGCCGATGTCAAATCTGTCGGTATCAAGACAAAACTCCATTCATGGCTATACCTGATTCCTAAAAATGCCAATAATCAGTCATTGGCTTATTATTGGGTCCAGTACCAGTATCCTTCACATAATTGGACAACAAAGACAATTGCTGCTACAATGCCAGCAGGAACGGTTTCCGTTCAGGTTCTGTTCTGGACATGGGATTACAGCGGAGGAAGCTCTTCCATCTACTTTGATAATGCAGTAGTAACAGGCCCCATAAAAGATACTGATGGCGATGGTGTGGACGACGACATGGACGACTATCCTAACGATCCCACTCGGGCTTTCAACGTATACTACCCAAACCAAACCGACTGGGGAACGCTGGCTTTTGAAGACTTATGGCCTGGAAAAGGCGATTATGATTTCAATGACCTGATTTTGGATTACCATTTCAAATCGGTTTTAAACGCTTCAAATCAGCTGGTTGAATTCTTTACCGATTACTCCGTACGTGCCGTTGGAGCCAGCCTGAAAAACGGATTCGGCTTTATGCTGGGTGGAAATCCTTCTAATGTGGCTTCTGTTACAGGAACCCATTACACCGAAAACTATATCCACACAAATGCAAACGGTACCGAACAAGGACAATCTAAAACAGTCATCGTACTGTTTGACAATGCTTTCAGAATGATTGGCAGCTCAGGCTCCGCATTTATAAATACCAAAACAGACGTGCCTTATGTAGATCCGGATACAAACCAGCTTCATGTTCTTTATCAAACTCCCGTTTCGGTAAACACAACCGGAACAGCTCCTTACAACCCCTTCATCATTGTGAACGGAGAACGGGGCAAAGAAGTTCACCTGGCAGGACAGCAACCTACCGACCTGGTTAACACTTCCTATTTTGGCACTTATGCCGATGCCACCGATCCGGCTACCGGGAAATATTACCAAACGGAAAACAACCTACCCTGGGGACTTGATCTGCCTGTATCTTTTGCTTATCCTGTGGAACAGGTGGACATTCTCAGTGCCTACAACCACTTTGGCCAATGGGCCGAATCAGGTGGCAATGATTATCCCGACTGGTACATGGACAAACCAGGCTACCGTGTGAGTACCAATATTTATACTCCGCCAACTAATTAGAAAATATTTGTTTTTATTGTTTAAAGCCTGTTTCAAATTGTGAGACAGGCTTTTTTTACCTATCCGGAAATTACCAGATACTTAGACAGGATTTCATAATTAGGGTTTGCTGAAAAACTCAGATGTGCGTCAGATTTGGATTTTATTAAGTGGAAATGTATCCATATACTTCCTCAAATCCCCTCTAATTATCCCGATAGTCCTTCGGAAATTCAAGTCGCCTGCGAACCTAATTATCTGAAACAGTTAGCTAAGCTTATATCGAACTCATGTTAATAATATGTCGGTCTTAAAACGCCGCCGATCATCTTCGCCACACGGATTACCTGAATGGCATAGCCAAACTCATTGTCGTACCATACATATATAACAATACTCTTTTTGTCGGAGGAGATCTTGGTGGCAGGACTGTCAAAAATGGAAGTACCAGGCTCTCCCACAAAGTCGGACGAAACAGCATCGTTGGAGGTAGAATATTTGATTTGCCGTACAAGATCGCCTTCTAACGAAGCTTTACGCATAAGCTCGTTCACCTGCTCCACCGTAGTCTCCTTTTTCAAGGTCAGCGACATAATAACGAGTGAAACATTGGGCGTTGGAACACGGATAGCATTTCCTGTAAGTTTTCCTTTCAGACTGGGAACCGCTTTGGTTACAGCTTCTGCGGCACCTGTTTCGGTAATAACCATGTTGATAGGTGCCGAGCGTCCCCGACGATATTTTTTATGGTAGTTGTCCAAAAGGTTCTGGTCGTTGGTGTAAGAGTGTATGGTTTCCAAATGACCTTTTTCGATACCGAAAGTTTTTTCAATAAGATACAAAACAGGGCTGGAAGCATTTGTAGTACATGAAGCAGCAGAAAAAATACGTTCAGTTTTCACATCTACACCTTTATCATTCACACCGTACACAATGTTGGGAATGTCGCCTTTACCGGGAGCTGTGAGCAATACTTTATCCACTCCTTTGGCTTTCAGATGGCGGCTGAGGCTTTTCCTGTCACGAAAAACACCGGTATTGTCAATCAAAATAGCATTGTTGATTCCATATTCCGTGTAGTCAATGTCTTCCGGATTTTGTGCGGCCAGCATCAGCACTTTATGACCATTGATATAAATAGTTTTTTCTTCAAGATTTTCAATAGCAACGCCTCTGAAAGGACCATGAACAGAATCGTGACGGAAAAGTGAAGCCCTTTTGATAATGTGCAGGTCATCGTTTCCACGGGTAACGATGGCACGCACACGCAGTTGACTACCGTTTCCCTGGATAATGAGTTGCCGTGCCAGCAACCGTCCGATACGTCCGAAACCATACAAAATGACATCACGCGGTTTAAATGCTTTGACATTTCCGGACTTCAGATGCTTCAACTTGATATTGATAAAATCTTCTTCATCAAGGTAGTTTTTCTTCTCTTCAATCCATTCACGGTTAAGCCGGCCAATGTCAATGCGAGACATTCCAATGTCAGAATGCAAAATTGCTTTGGCAAGTTTCAGTGAATCTTTAATGTGCAGTGGCCTGTCGATAATATTCTCTGCATAAGAGTGCTTGTACAGAATCAAACTGGCGCTGCGGTCAATCAGCTGGTCGCGAAACAAAGCCAGTTCAATAGATTTGTCGTAAAAAAGTTTGTAAACAACACTGATAAATTCGTTAGCCAGTTTTTCCTGATAGGACCAATCGTTCAGGGAATTTTCATAATTCCCGTTCATGTCTTTTTTTGGGGTCATTGTCCATTGATTTTTTAAAAAGGTGAGTATTTTAAATAAAGAAATAAGCTGTCGGACAAATATATAAAAAAAGAAGGGAAACTGCTTTTCAGCTTTCCTTCTTTAGAAGTCTTAAAAATAATATTGTTGTTTACTGACCGAGATAAGCTTTCAGCAATCGGCTGCGCGAGGTATGGCGCAGGCGGCGGATGGCTTTCTCTTTGATTTGACGTACCCGCTCACGCGTCAAATCAAACTTGGCACCTATTTCCTCAAGTGTAAGACCATGGTTCATTCCAATGCCGTAATAGAGGTTAATGACATCACGCTCTTTTTCGCTTAATGTAGAGAGTGAACGTTCAATCTCGTGCCGCAGCGACTCCTGCATAAGCTCTTCATCAGTACCTTTGGAATCTGCAGGAGCCATCATATCTATCAACTTGGTATCTTCGTCTGGTATGATGGGCGCATCCATAGAAACAGACCGCGTTGAAATTTTCATGGCAGTATCAATCTTCTGCTCCGATACATCCATTTCATTAGCAATCTCTTTGGACGAAGGTCGTCGTTCAAATTTTTGCTCCAGCTTTGTGCTCACCTTTCTGATTTTATTCAGCGAGCCTACCTGATTTAACGGCAGACGTACAATTCGTGATTGCTCAGCCAAAGCTTGCAAAATGGACTGACGAATCCACCATACGGCATACGAAATAAATTTAAACCCACGGGTTTCATCAAAACGCCGGGCTGCTTTGATAAGCCCTACATTTCCTTCGTTTATCAGGTCAGGAAGGCTAAGTCCCTGATTCTGATATTGCTTTGCCACAGAAACTACAAAACGAAGGTTAGCTTTTGTAAGCTTTTCCAGCGCCTGTTCATCTCCTGCTTTTATCCTGCGTGCAAGTTGTACTTCTTCTTCGGCTGTGATAAGTTCTTCCCGTCCTATCTCCTGAAGGTATTTGTCAAGAGAAGCAGTGTTTCTGTTAGTGATTGACTTAACTATTTTTAGCTGTCTCATAATAAATTAGTTCATTTTAGTTATTAATCTACGTGTTTACCTGTGAAAAGTTTCGCAATTTATTTAAAAAAGTTCTAAATTATAAATGTCTATGGAGCAAATTCAAAAGATATCCTCATCCCGTTGGGGTATATCCCACTTACATTCACCGTTTTATTGCTGTTCTCAGACAGCGCTTTTTCAATTTGTTTCCGGTTGTTTACCTCCCGGCCATTAACTTCTGTGATAATAAATCCGGCGGTAATACCTCCTCCCCGGAGAATGCCCTTTTGAACGCTGACGACTTTCAATCCGTGGTCGAGATTCAGGTTTGTCAAATCATTTTCGGGGGCAGTTTTCAACATAGCTCCTAAGGTGTCGTTGTAAAATGCTTTTTGGGCTTTAATCAGTTTTGTAGTTCCGTTTTTATTTTTTAGTGTAACACGAACGGTTTCCTTTTTTCTGTCGCGCAAGAAGCTTACATTTATTATCTTGCCAGGGCTGTATTGACCGAGAATACCAAGAAGTTCGGATAGATCTTTTACAGGATGGTCGTTAATTGCAGTGATGATGTCGCCTTTTTTTATCCCGGCTTTGTAGGCTCCGCCATCCTCCACCACACCAGCCACATATACGCCGTTTAAGTCGTGTAAATTCATCTTTTTGGCAAAGCCCGCATCAATATTTTGTATTTGAACTCCTAGGTAAGCACGTTGAATCTGACCGTAATTCATAAGGTCGTTGACCACCTTTCTTACCAGATTAACCGGAATGGCAAAAGAATAACCTTCATAAGCGCCTGTTTGCGAAGCAATGGCAGCATTAATACCAATAAGCTGGCCCGCAGTATTGACAAGTGCCCCCCCACTATTTCCGGGATTTACTGCCGCATCAGTCTGGATGTAGGACTCGATGGCAGTTTTCCCACCCAAAATATGGATATCACGTGCTATTGAACTAATAATTCCCGCTGTAACAGTCGATGTCAGATTAAATGGATTTCCCACGGCTAATACCCATTGCCCCACTTTCAGGTTGTCTGAATTGCCATAAGTCAAATAAGGCAGGTCTTTTGCATCAACTTTAATGAGCGCCAGATCGGTTGACGGGGAAGTGCCGATAATTTTAGCTACCATCTGCTGTTTGTTGTTGAAAGTTACAATGATTTTATCCGCGCCATCCACCACATGGTTATTGGTAACAATGTATCCGTTAGGCGAAATTACTACGCCGGAGCCAAAGGCAATAAGCGCTTGTTGCTGTGGTTGTCCGTAAAGATAGCCCCGCAATGTGCCGAAAAAATCATCATAATAACGAGGTTTTACACCAATGATGGTTTTGATGTGTACAACGGCATTAACGGTTTTTGCGGCTGCTATGGTGAAATCGGTATTTTGAGGTAGTGCATATGAAGTTTGAACTACCGGAGTATTCTGCATCTTGCTCTTCACAGTAGGCAATGTACGCTCCGGTTGATGTTGTTTGATAAAGAAGAAAGCAATCAACAGAACGAGGATGGTTCCGGCAACTGCTCCAACGAAACTTTTAATGGTTGTTTTCATCTGTACCTGTTTTTGTTTTTAAAAGCATCTTATCTTTGCTGTCTGATAAGTGTAACGTTATTCAGGAGATTTCGTTTCCCGAATGATGTTAATCTTTGTTAATCAGGCAAATTCATAAATAATGCTTTCGCAAAAATCCTACCAAACAATATGAAAAGCTTTATTTTTAACAATTATTAAATACGTTGAAAATGCAATTCTATAAATTTCAGGCTAACGGAAATGATTTTATCCTGATTGATGACAGGGAAAACCTGTTTTCATACAGCCGTGAGGAGATAGCCCGTTTTTGTAACCGGCATTTTGGTATCGGGGCCGATGGCTTGATGCTTTTGAAGTCTTCCGGCTTTTATGACTTTGACATGACATATTTTAACTCAGATGGATATCCCGCCGAAATGTGTGGAAACGGTGGCCGGAGTATTGCTGCACTGGCATACAGGAATGGTATTGCCGGAAAAAAAATGCTGTTTTCAGCTCCGGATGGTGTTCATGAGGCAAAAATAGAAGATGTATCTGCCGGCAACCTGATTTTTGATGTTTCGCTAAAAATGCAGAATGTAAAGGATATGAAAGTTTTTGAAGACGGTTGGTTTTTAAATACGGGGGTTCCCCATTTTGTCCGGTTTGTTACTTCTGTTGAAGCAGTTGACGTAGCACATTTGGGCAGAGAAATAAGAAACGACAAAAGATTTACCCCTAAAGGCACTAACGTGGATTTTGTCGAAACAACGGAGAACGGACTTTTTGTCAGGACTTACGAGCGTGGCGTAGAAGATGAAACGCTTTCGTGCGGCACGGGAGTTACGGCTGCAGCACTATCGGCATTTTTTAAAACGGGAAAGCAGATTTCAGCCATTCATACTCACGGAGGTAATTTTCGTGTCAGCTTCCGGAAGACAGAAAGCGGATTTGAAGATGTCTGGCTTCGCGGAGCGGCAGAATATGTTTTTCAGGGAGAAATTCCGGCTTAACGAACCCTGAGTTTTGTTCCGGTGGCCGCCTGATAATGCCTTGGCAGGTTGTTTTTGTTTAATAAGCTCTTCAACTTGATGCCATAGAGTTGAGAAATTCCCCACAACGTCTCCCCTTGTTTTACAATGTGATACTTATAACCTCGTTCCGCTTTGGAGGCTTTCTTCTCAAGATACAGCAGTTCGCCCGGATGCAGGATATGTTTCTTTTCCAAGTCGTTAAACTTACGTAATTTACGGATACTTATTTCAAATTCGGCAGCCACCTTTTTGAAAGTATCTCCCGATTTGACGACAATTAGCCGGCGTCCGTTATTTTCCAGCACCGAACGTCCATACATGCTGGTTCTTACTTTGGCAAATGAAGAAACCGCCGGTGTCGAATAAGCCATAGCTTTCCTTTCTCTCCTGCTTTTTTTGGAATGCTTTTTCCCTTCTTTGTCATATTTGTACAAATGGTATTTTTCAATATAATTTATAAGCAGTTGCGGATATTTCGGATTGGTGGCGTAGCCTGCACGTTTCAAACCGTACGCCCAGTCTTTATAGTCAGTTATGGGATAGCGAAAAAGGAAAGCATAACGTTGACCTTTTGTCAGAAATTTTGAATGATCGCGATAGGAAGCTTCGGGACTTTTGTATTTTCGAAAACAGTCGTGACGCACATCATCGGCAACGAATATCCTCTTTCCGCGCCAGTCGTTGTGGCATTTTATGCCAAAATGATTATTGGCCTTTCGTGCCAGTTTGCTATTGCCGCTACCCGATTCCAAAATTCCTTGTGCCAACGTTATGGAAGCAGGAATTTTGTAAGTCTTCATATCCCGGATAGCAATATCCTTATACCTGTTGATATACTCTTTGGTGGTCATCCTTCGCGCCTGTCCGGAAACAACAGGAATGAAACCTGCCAAAGTCAGGGTCAGAAGAAGAATACGAAAATAGCTTTCCCTTTTTCTCATCAGCACAAAATTAAACGAAAGCGAATTGTCTTCGGGTATATTTTGAGACATTTGTTCACAAAAAAATGTTAATCAACCCTGTTAAGGGGATTGTCGTAAGCTCCTGACTGTTTTCGGGTCTGGAAATATCCAAAATAATGGTTGCCAGCGTATATTTCCTTCTGCGTCAAAGCGGCGGGCTACCGGTGCGATACCTTTTATCACTTTTGTAAACTGCATGGTTTCGGAGTTGATACGCCACTCTTCGAGAAAACGTAATCGCTGAATATCTTTTGGTTGAATATGTGTAATTACGATGCTGTCCTTTAACGCATAAGGCGGTTCAGACTCTCTAATTTGCAGGATAATTGTATCCGTAAGAATATAGGAGACTGCTGCCTTGTCAAGGGGGTTATAAAAATAGTCGTAAGCTTTGAATTTACCTGAAACTGCCCCGCGCAAAATGGTTTTTACCAGTTTTTCTCTCTGTGGCCCCACCAGATTTTGTATCCACCAATCGTAGTCAGGGTTCGGGCTTTTTATGTTAACGTCGTATTGAATTTTCCTCGTAATAATCTTCTCCTTATCAGAATGGCAGGAAGATAACAACAATAGTAACGGAAGAATACCGGTAAAGAAATAAAGCGGGAGGAGATGTTTTTTCATGCGTTTATGGTTTTGTAATTAATTGTCATCTAACATTATATATTTATCATTGGATTTAACAGCCTGCCCTAATAGTAGCCAGATATGTTTAAAATTTAAAAATGAGTATTTCATATGTGAAATTTAAATTATCTTTGAAAAAAGAACGAAATTATGATAAAAATCGTATCCACAACATTGCTGGTACTGCTATTGTTTTCACTCAATGCGCAAACAATTCCTGCTGACCGCAGAGTTGACTGGAGACAGATTGCTAAAGATTACACTTATAAAACACCAGAAAAAACGATCAGTATCCTGAACTTCGGCGGGATGGCAAATGGAGAAACAGATAATTCTGATGCTTTGAAACAAGCCATAGCCTCATTTCATAATCGTGCAGGAACTATTTTTTTTCCTGCCGGCACTTATCTTTTTAATAATACGGTAGTTTTACCGGACAGTATTCAGCTTAAAGGCGACGGTTCGGATGTTACTGTTTTAGAATTTGATTTGAACCAACAGCCAAAAAATTGTATCCAAATTACCGGTACTGCCGAAAACCATTTTGTTCGCCTAAAAGGCAATTATTCATTTGGTAGTGAGAAACTCCTGTCTGATTCCGCCTCCTATTTTCATGTTGGCAACTGGGTGGAAATTCTTGAAAAAAACGGAAACTGGAATACAATTCCAGCCGACTGGGCAAAAAATTCGGTCTGACAGATAGCCCGTGTTAAAGCCATCGCTGGCGATACAATTATCTTAAGAGACCCGTTGCGCATCAATTACTCTGATAGTTTAAACCCACGATTACAACGCATAGAGCCGGTAAAAAATGTTGCCGTTTCCTGCTTGAAAATTATCCGTGTGGATAAACCCACAGCCGGAGGTGGCTACAATATTTCTATTGATTATGCGGTGAACAGCCGTTTGGCAGGGTTGGAGAGCGACACCAGTTCCGGAAGTCATGTATATATCAGCCACAGCGCACAAATCAAGGTAGAAGGCAATTACTTTCATAATGCTTTTGCCTACGATGGCGTAAGCACACACGGTTACGGCGTTACGCTGGCACATCACAGCGGCGGATGTATAATTGTGAATAACATTTTTGAGCATTTGCGTCATGCCATGATGGTGAAAACAGGCGCCAACGGAAATGTGTTTGCTTACAACTATTCGCGCGATCCTTTCAGAACAGAAACTATTTCTGACCTGTCGGGTGATATTTCCCTACACGGACATTACCCTTTTGCCAACCTTTTTGAAGGAAATATTGTTCAAAACATCATTATAGATCATTATTGGGGACCTTCCGGACCGCGAAATACATTTTTCCGAAACAGAGCCGAATTATGGGGAATTATTATGACATATGGGGACACTACCGGACAGAATTTTGTAGGAAATGAATGTACAAACACCAGCTTCTTACACGGCCAGTTTGCACTGAAAGGGACCAATAATTTTGAGTATGCAAACAATATTCTAGGGGTTATTGTTCCGGCATCCTCGGGAGAATTGGCCGATTCTTCTTATTATCTGTCGGAGAAGCCCGATTTTTGGGAAACAGAGGAGAAATGGCCGGATATCGGTTTACCAAACAAGTTAGACACAGGTATTATTCCTGCTAAGCAGCGATATGAAAATGGCGGATTGCTTACCGTATGTCCTGAAGAGGTAACAGCGGTGAGAACTTATCCTGTCGGTGATGCCACATGGCAAATCAGGCCAAATCCGGTTCGTGGCGAGTTGCATATTTTCGCTCCTGCCGGAGAGAAGCCAGGTGCTTTCAGCGTCCGTATTTTCGACATGCAGGGGAAATTGCTTTCCGCAAAAGAATATCAGAAGAGAAACGTTGTGATTACACTGGATAAAAATTGGAAATCAGGTATTTATCTGCTGGAAATCAGTTCGGGAAAGAGCCGGTTTCTGAAGAAAATAGTTTTGGAAAGAGTGTTGTAATTAAAACTACGGTTTCATCACAACCCCAAGATTCTTTTTTCCATCAATTTTAATGGTTAGCGGGTTTTTAAACCGGATATGCCGTAAAGTTTCATTCTCAAAAACTGCGGGCTGGTTATCCATAAATTCCAAATTGAAAACTCCATCATTCAGATAAGGATTGATGGTAAAATAGCCCACCCTAAATGAGGTCAGGTTTTGGAAGAAATGAGTTCCCTGACTGGGATCAATGCGGTAATTTTCAAGTCCTGATTCCACAATAAGCCGGGCTGCCGAAATTTGCGGCCACTTAACGGGAATGCCAAGCCACGGATCGGAAGACCCCCAACGTCCGGGGCCGACAAGAATGTAATTTTTATTTTTCTTCAGAAATTTTTTGTTTAACTCGCCTATCATTTCGGCTGTTTTCCGGTTGTTGGCCGCATCAAAATTTTGCGGTTTCACATAAACCAAATCGTGCACCTTGTCAATAACGCCATTGCCGAGAGCAGAGTGGGAAAGAATTAAAAGTTTGTTTTGGTTGATTTTATGCAGGTTCAAATGAACACTTTGCTCTTTGCTGGCAATGGGCCTGATTTGCAGAAGATAAAATTTTATTTTCTCTCCCTTTTTTGTATTCAAATCCACAACAAATTCAATCTCCACCGGTTTGTTCATCTCTTTTGCACCAAGATAGAGTGTTTTTTGTAAAATATCGGCAAGTGGAAAGATGTTGTGTTTCAAAACAGGACTGAAGGTAATCAGCTTCTTCCCTTCGTAATTGTATCCATCGCGGATAACGTTATTTTGCAAGTCATAAGTGCTGGCAATTTTCTTTATTGAGCCATCTTTTTCGGCATCTTTTATCCGAAGTTTTATCAGGTTGGTGCTGTCGTCCACACTCGGTACAAATTTTTCAGGAGAAAGCTCCAGAGCATAAAAATACTTTTGGGTCTCCCGCAAAGTGGCATCGGGCGTGGCCGTTTGCATTACCTTTTTGGGATATTGTGGCGAGAACCGGAGCGAAAGACCGCCGTCCACAATAAACTTTCCCAAACCGAGCGCAATGTTGGCCGTACCGTCTTTGGGCTTTTCAGGCGGAATGGGATAGTAGTCAAGCGAACGGGCAACGCCTGAAAGTGTGGGATAAAAATAATCTCCATACCGTTTTCCGCACACCTCCTGTAAGACCACAGCCATTTTTTCCTCGTCAAGAACATTTGATGTAGCCTGCATGTACGCTTTGCTGTCAGCAAAAAAAGCAGAAGCATAAACACTCTTAATGGCCTGATTTAGCATTTCAAACTTTTTGTCCAGATTCTTTTCTGTCGAAGGAATCATGTAAGTATTATAAATCCCCGCAAAAGGCTGATAATGACTATCCTCAAGAAGGCTCGAAGAACGAACAGCCAGCGGTTGATTGACAAGTGAAGCAATAGTAAACAAATCTTCCTGTACCGATTCGGGAAGCCTTGCATCGAGAAAAAACTGTAATATTTGTTCATCAGAATGAACAGCGGAGAGAGCTATGGGATAAAGTTCATTGATATCCATAAACTCATCGAAGATGTCGGTTCCCAGCACAACAGTTTTGGGAATAGAGATATCAACATTTTCGTGGAGATGATGCAGCTCGTTACGGTTGATAAGCGAATCAAGAAACGCCAGTCCGCGGGCTTTCCCACCAATTGATCCCTGACCTATACGCGAAATGGAGAAGTATTCATCAAAAGTAGAGCGGTCAAATTGTGAAATAACCCCCCTTGATTTGGTGATTCGGAAACTGCTGATAGAATTAAAAATAAAATACCGTACATCGTTAATATTCTTAAAATCTTCAGTGGTAAACGACTTGAAAAGCTTTGCAAGTGAAAATAAAGCCCTGGCTCGCAACCATTTGGAAAAATGGTCTCTTTCGATGTGATAACGTAATGATTCCTTGGGAATTTGAAAAATCTTTTCCTGAAGGTCTTTCAAATTACGGGCACGTCCCACCTCCTTGTCCGTAGCAGGATCTTTAAAAATAAAATCTCCGAAACCGAAATAGTATTTAATAAAACTTCGCAGGTCATAGGGCAGACTGGAGGAGTTTTTGTCAATAAAACCTACCCCCAAAGCTTTGGCTTTAGCCTCATTTTTCCTGTCAGACGATTGAAGCAACAGCGGCATATATCGATTTTCTTTTTTAATACGCCTGAAAAGCCGCAATCCTGCTTCCTGGTCTTTTATCCCCCTGCGGGGATAGCTGATATCGGAGATAACACCAAGCAGGTTGTTTTTGTATTTCCTGTAAAGGTGTATTCCTTCTTCATAATCAGTGGCCAGCAAAATCTTCGGGCGTCCACGTGCTTTCAACATTTTCTGATGCTCGTTGAGACCCTCAGTTACAAAAGCTTTCGACTGCTTGAAGATAATCTTATAAATATTGGGTAAGTAACTGGAATAAAAACGAATATTATCCTCAACAAGAATTATCGTTTGTACCCCCACAGCTTTTACATCGTGCTCCACATTCATCCTGTCCTCAATCAGTTTAATGATAGCCATCAAAAGGTCTGTATTTCCCAGCCAGCTAAAAACATAATCGATATTACTCAGCTCCGGTTTCTCAATTCTAAGCCTCACCTCCCTCGAAAAAGGGGAAAGTGCAACCACCGGTACAAGAGGAAACTCTGCTTTTACCGATGCCGCCAGTCTGAAAGTTCCCTTATCGTCAAAGCTAAGCATGGAGATAACCAGATCGACAGTCTCTTCCTGCAATATCCTCATGGCTTCCCGCAACGAAGTAGCCTGAATAAACCGGGGAGGATATCGCAGGTTCAATGACATGTATTCATTGAAAATCTGTTCTTCAATACGCCCGTCTTCCTCCAAAATAAATGCATCATAAACACTGGAAACCAGTAGTATGTTGTAAATACGTTTTCTCATTAGCAAACTGAAAGAAGCCTCATTGAAGAAATATCCGGAAGAATACAGATCTGTTTGTTTTGGAATCATTGTCGCAACTGTTTTGCAGCAAAGATACGGGAGATTTGGAAATGTTGAATGAAAGAGTGTTGAATGAAGGAATGACCTTTGCCTGACCATTGTCTGACTATCGTAAATAATGGAGTATCATTTGATGCTTTAGGGATTGTGACGAAATAAACTGACAGTTTCGGCTTGTTCTTTTGTGCTTTTTCTTCGTTGCAAAAGTTTTAAATAAACAGTGGCTATTCGCAACGTTTGCGCCTTGAAAACCCGCAAAATTACTTCGTCGATTCCCGTCACTTTATTCCGTCACAAACCCTTAGTTGGATTAGCTTAAGGATTCAGGGCTAAACACTTTTGACTAAATAAAATCGTGGTTTACCAAATTAAAGCTATTTTTGAATAATTATTTTTTAAAGGAATTAAAAATGAATAAATTTCATGATATACTTGAAGATCAGCTTGCTGTTGAGGGCAGATTTATTACAGACGACGGAGAATTAAAAAAGTTTGTGATTATTGATGCCGCTTTTAATATGGATAAAGTTCTCATTAAACTGCTACTTACAAAACCGGAATTAAAACAAAAATTCTTTACTGAAATTGCCGGACATTGGGTTTTTGATATAAACTTGTTTGTACGGTATATGGAAAACAAAAACTTCCTGAAAGACAGCTATACCCGATACCGCAATAAAATAGGGCTGACTATTGACGGCAAATTTATGAAACAACTCAATGACGTTTCACTTGTATGGCCATTTAAAGATTGCATTTTGGAAGGCGGGCAAACTCGTGAAGACCAAAAGCGACCCGAAATATTTTTTAACGAAATATTGGCACAAGAAGAAATAGACCAGCTTACCGAACCGAAAGTTTTAACCAAATGGAGACGATACACCGTTGACGGAGAACAAAAAGTTGCCGAACTAAAACGCGACAAAAACGGAACAATAAAAGAGAATCTGATAATAAAAGGCAATAATCTTTTGGCTTTGTATTCACTTTTACCGTAGTTTGAGGAAAAGGTAAAACTTATATACATTGACCCGCCATACAATACCGGAAACGACAGTTTCCAATACAACGACAGCTTTAACCACAGCACCTGGCTTACTTTTATGAAAAACCGTCTTGAAGTGGCAAGGAGATTATTACGGAAAGATGGGGTAATCTTTGTGCAATGTGATGATAATGAACAAGCTTATTTAAAGTTGTTACTAGATGATATTTTTAAACGTGAAAATTTTATCGAAACCATAACTGTCGTAAATAATCCAAGAGGAAGGGACTATGGTGGTGTTGCCAATATGCACGAATTTATTCATATATATTCTCGTAATATTTTCATGTCGGAAATGTATAGCATAAAAGAAGAAGATAAAAAATTTCCTTTTACAGATAAAATTAGTGGCTTTGAAATCAGGGAGTTAAGAAATAGAAATACAGTATTTAACGATAGGAATCGTCCAAATCTATTTTATCCTTTTTACCTAAATTCAAAAGTGAGTGATGAAAATGGATTTCATCCAATTTCAGTTGAAGAAAAAGAAGATTGGATTAAAGTATTCCCTGCTATTTCAAATGGAGTACAAACTGTATGGAGATGGGGAAAAGAAAAAGCACAGGCAAAAGAAAATCTCAATATTAACATTGTTGGAAAATCAATGAAGGAAAATGGGAGGTATATGATAGTTGAAAAGTATCGAAAGAATTCAAGACTTGCTCGTTCTGTCTGGTGGGATAAAGAAGTTAATTCTGAAAAAGGAACAGTTCACTTAAAAGAATTATTTGGTAAAAAAATTTTTACTTTTCCAAAACCAGAAGGGTTATTGCAAAGAATAATTGAAATTTCATCCAAAGATAATGATATAGTTCTTGACTATCATCTCGGAAGTGGCACAACGGCTGCAGTTGCCCATAAAATGAACAGACAATACATTGGTATTGAACAAATGGATTATATTGAGACTGTTGCCGTTAAAAGACTTAAAAAGGTTATTGGAGAATACAAAGAAGTTTCTAATTTAGAAAAGGGAAAAGAAGAGCCTAAACAACAGGTATTAGAATTTGTTGCAGAAAAAGATGATAAATACAAAGTTTTAGATTTTGACGAAGGTGGCATTTCCAAAGCCGTAAAATGGCAGGGCGGCGGCGATTTTGTTTACTGCGAACTCAAAAAATACAACCAAACATTTATTGAGCAGATAGAAGAGGCCAGCAGCACTGCCCGCCTTTTGGAAATTTGGGAAGAGATGAAAAACCACAGTTTTTTAAACTACAATGTCGATATCAAAAAACACGACGAACATATCGAAGATTTTAAAAAGCTGGATATAAAAATCAAAAAAGAGCACCTGCTTGAACTATTAAACAAAAATCAGCTTTATGTAAACCTGTCGTCAATAGATGATCAGGACTACAAAGTAAGCACAGAGGACAAAAAACTCACAAACGAATTTTATGAAATAGAAAAAGAACAAGAAATTGTTCAGACAAAAGCGGATTTGTAATAATGGAAAAATTATCAAAAAATAATGAATTGCTTTTACAATCAATTGTTACACTTATTGACAGTTCCCGGAAACGGGTTGCATCCACAATTAATCAAGAATTAACGCTTTTGTATTGGAACATTGGTAAAGAAATAAAAAGCAATATCGTACAAAATAAACGAGCTGATTATGGCAAACAACTCATTTCCGATTTGGCTCGGAAACTTATAGAGCAGTACGGAAGGGGTTTTAGTAAGCGTAACTTACATAACTTTATATTATTTTATGAGTTATATCCTGACAAACAAATTGTGCAGGCATTGTCTGCACAATTAAGCTGGTCGCATATCTATACCATTATTCCAATAAAAGACGAACTAAAACGCAGGTTTTACATCCAAATGTGCAGGCACGAACGGTGGAGTGTAAGAACTTTGCAGGAGCGCATAAACAGTATGCTTTTTGAAAGAACAGCCATAAGTAAAAAACCGGAGCAAACTATTATTTACGATTTAAAACAACTGGAACAGGAAAGTAAAATCACACCTGATTTAACTTTCAGAGACCCGTACTTTCTTGATTTTCTCGGCTTACACGACACATACAGCGAAAAAGACCTTGAAAGCGCCATTCTTTTACATTTGCAAAATTTTATAACCGAACTTGGAACCGACTTTGCATTTCTTGCCCGTCAAAAACGAATAATTATAGACCATGAAGATTATTACATTGACCTTTTGTTTTATCACAGAGGATTAAAAAGTTTGGTTGCCATTGATTTAAAACTCAATAAATTCAGAGCTGCTTACAAAGGACAGATGGAACTTTATTTGCGCTGGCTGGAAAAAAACGAAATGCGGGAAAACGAAAACAAACCGATAGGATTAATTCTTTGTAGTGAAAAATCATCCGAACAAATTAATTATCTTTTACTTGATAATAATGAGCAAATAAAAGTTGCCGAGTACATAACAAAACTACCGGAAAAGAAACTTTTGGAGCAAAAATTGCAAGAAGCAATATTGTTAGCCAAAAACAGTCTTAAATCAGTTGCCGGGCATTCCTCGAATACTAATAAAAATAAGTAAGATGGAATTTTTATATAAGGAATTTGATACAGGCTCAAGGTTTGACAAGAGAATTGACAATGCGGAAATGCCCGATTATATTACAAAAAATTTAAGCTCTGTTTTTGAACTTCGCCCATACCAGCAAAAAGCATTCAGCCGTTTCATCTATTTCATTAACAACGGTTTTGACGATAAGCAGGGCAAACCTTATCAGCTCATGTTTAATATGGCTACCGGTAGCGGAAAGACATTAATAATGGCGGGTTTAATTTTGTATTTGTTCAAACATGGTTATCGTAAATTTTTGTTTTTTGTAAATTCAACAAATATTATCAACAAAACAATTGATAATTTTATCAACACGCGCTCATCAAAATATCTTTTCAATAAAAACGGAATTTCTTTTGACGGCAAAAAAGTAAACATTAAACAGGTTGATAATTTTGAAGATGCAGGTAAAGACGATATAAATATTTGTTTTACAACCATTCAAAAATTGCACAGTGATATTTATGCCGAAAAAGAAAACAGCCTGACCACTGAAGATTTTAAAGAACAAAAAATCGTTTTCATTTCGGACGAAGCACATCATATCAATACTAAAACAATAAAACAGACTGAAATTGAGAGTCTTGCAAAACCAGGTTGGGAAAATACTATTGAGAAAATATTTAATCAAAATTTAGACAACCTTTTACTTGAATTTACGGCTACTCTTGACTATGAACATAATAACATTGTTGAAAAATATAAGCCGAAAGTTATTTTCCGGTATGATTTAAGGCAATTTAAAGACGATAAGTATTCAAAAGATGTAAACCTTTTGCGAAGTGATTTATCTGATAACGACAGAATTCTGCAAGCGGTAATATTAAATCAATACAAACAGGATATTGCATTAAAAAACGGGGTAGATTTAAAACCTGTTATTCTTTTTAAGGCTCAAAAATTAATTGCTGAATCTCTTGAAAACAAAGCTAATTTTCATAGGATAATTGAAAATTTAACCAACGAACAGATTTTAAATATCAGAAATAGTTCAACGATAAAAGTTATTCATAGAGCTTTTGATTTTTACGAAAAAGAAAACATTTCCTTATCTCAATTAGTTAAAAAGTTAAAACAAAACTTTGCAGAAACCAATTGCATTTCGGTAAATGAAGAAAATCTTGAGAAAAAATCTCTAAAGAAAACCGATAAAGACCAACTTATTGAACAGCAATATGTTTTAAACTCATTGGAAGATAAAAACAATCCTGTCAGGGCTATCTTTGCTGTAAATAAGCTTAACGAAGGGTGGGATGTTTTAAACCTGTTTGATATTGTTCGCCTATACAAAACAAGAGATGCTAAAAATGGCAAAGTGGGTAAAACCACAATGGCGGAGGCACAACTTATTGGCAGAGGGGCAAGGTATTTCCCTTTTAAAATAAATGAAGCTCAGGATAAATATAAACGGAAATTTGACAAACCCAATCATAAGCACGAACTTAAAACTATTGAAGAGCTTCATTATCATACAATTGAAGACAGTAAGTATATTTCAGAACTGAAAAAAGCACTTGTAGAATCAGGTATTTATGATGATGAAAATGATTATGTAAAAGTTGATTTAAAACTTAAAGAAAAATTTAAAGAGACTGATTTTTACGAGAAAGCTGTTGTTTTTGAAAATGAGAAGAAAAAAAACAAATATGATAAAATTCAATCTCTAAGTGATTTAGGAGTTTCTAAAACAAACATTTCCTTTAAATTACATTCCGGACAGGGCAAAGTTACAAAAGCTTTCGATGACGGCGAAGAGATAAAAGAAGAGCAAACAGGAACCACAACCGAAGGTAAAGATGTAAAAGTCAATGAAATCCCATCTCATATTGTAAAAAATGCTTTGGCAAGAAATAACTTCTTTCAGTTTAGTAATCTGATAAAATATTTTAAGAAGCTAAAATCCATGAGTGAGTTTATCACTAACGAAAATTATCTCGGTGGCTTCGGAATAACTTTTAACGGAACGGCAGAAAGGATAAAAAGCATAACCAACCTTGATTATTTTCTATCATTAAATGTTTTGCTCTCTGTGGTTGAAAAAGAAATATCCGGTAACTTACACGAGTATTATGGAACTAAAGATTTTAAAATTATCACAAAAATCAAGGATAAGTTTACGGATGTTTCTCTAAATATTAATAAAAGAAGTGAAAGAGCACAAAGTCAGGCAGCATTTGTAAAAAATAAAAAATGGTATGCTTATGATGACAATTTCGGGACAGGCGAAGAGAAAAAATTTGTAGAAATGTTTGCTCGTAGAATTGAGAAAATAGAAAAAGCTTATGAAGAAATATTTCTGATCCGAAATGAAAGACAATTAAAAGTTTATGACAAAAAAGGGCGTGGATTTGAACCCGATTTTGTTCTTTTCGTAAAACAGAAAACTGCCCCGAATATTACTTATCAGATGTTTATTGAACCCAAAGGATCCCATTTAAAAGAACACGATAAATGGAAGGAAGACTTTCTTATTGAACTAAGAGAAAAATTTAAAGACAAGACGGTTGAATATAATTCAGATAAATATAAATTGACCGCTGTGAAATTTTATAGCAATAAGGAGGAAAACGAATTTGTAAAAGACTTTGAAAATGCATTGTTTGACCATCGCCTGACTATCGAATGACAACTGCCTGGCTATCCAATAACCATTGCCTGACCACCGCCTGACCTTTACCTGTTTAATTCGTGTAATCCAAAAACCTTATATTTGCTTCACAATAAACCGGCATCTATGTCTCAGGGTATTCAGGAAATTTTTTACAGGAAGATAAAACCGCTTAATTTTGAGCGAACAATGGGTCTGTTTGGAGCCACCACTATTGGTGTGGGAGCACTTATGGGCGCAGGGATTTACGTGCTGATCGGGGCGGCTGCAGGAGAGTCAGGACCTTCCGTGATACTCACCTATCTGATAACCGGAATCCTGGCTTATGCTACAACCTTAATGTATGCGGAAATGGGCCGGATTATTCCCCGTTCGGGAGGCGGTTATACCTATTCTTATGATATATTGGGCAGCTTAGGCGGTTTTACAAGCGGCTGGTTTCTCGCGCTGGGCAGTATTTTCGCCTGCGGGGTTTATGCAGTCGGTTTTGCCGAATATACTATTTCCATAACGGGAATAAACGTTCCTGATTATTTGGGAAAGGTTGTGGCTGTGGGAATTACGATGCTACTGGCAGGATTGAATGTTTTCACATCGGGAAAGAAAAAACTCAATCTGCAAAACTGGATTATCTGGGGAAATGTAGCTGTTTTGCTACTGCTTATCGTATTTTCAGCTTTTCATAGCAAGATACAAAATATTCAACCGTTTTTCCCAAAAAATATCGGTGGGACACTGGGAGCCATTTCTTTAATTTACATTTCTTTCTTTGGTTATCAGCTGATTGCCAACAATGCGGATGAAATTAAAGAACCTGAAAAAACGGTTCCCAAAGCCATGAAGTTGTCCATGCTTATCGGCATCGGGATTAATCTGCTCGTTGCCGCAGCAGCGGTGATGACAGTACCGTGGAATGAACTTGCAGCAAGTCATGCTCCGTTAGTATTGTTAGCAAACAAAAGTTTTGGCGGCAGAGGCTGGCTGCTGATTTCCATTGGCGGCATTATGGCTTCTCTTGGGGCGCTGAGCAGTACCATGACTTCGCAAAGCCGGCAAATTTATGAGATGGGCAAAGACAGGTTTTTCCCCGACTTTCTGGGAAAACTTAACCTGAAAACCAAGCAGCCAAAATCGGCACTTCTTGTCGGAGCCGCTTTTGTAAGTCTTATTTTGGTTTCAGCCGACCTGACATTTATTGCCAAAGCAGCTAACTTCTGTCTGTTGGTTTCACTCTTGCCTGTCTCGCTCGCTCTCAGGAAGATATACCGGAAAAACCCGGATATAAAACCAAAAGCGAAATGGAAAAACCTCCTTCCGGAGGTTACGCTTATTATCAATCTCGGACTTTTGCTGACGATGGGCGTAGTTTCGCTGGCTTTTGGCCAGCAGCTGTTGGTGACAGGAGCTGCCGTTTATTTCTTCTATTCCCGTAAGCGGGAAAAGCGCCACCGGGAAGGACTGAATATTGTTCTTGAAGAAGAAAAAAGTTTCTCTTTTTTCACCCGGAATACGCTGCTCGTGCCCATGTCAAATCCGGAAACCCAAAAATCGCTGCTGATGCTTTCCAATACGCTAATGGCCAAACAGGGTGGCGATATCATTGTGTTGGCGGTTAAAGATGTTCCAAAGGGAAAAGATTTTTATGAGGCACTTTCCGGCGCTCATGAGTCGCTCGAAGTGATCAAACGCGGGGTGGAACTGGCCAAGCTCAACAACATAAAGATGACTCCGATCATACGTGCAGCTCACAATGTGGCCAAAGGAATTGTTCAGGCCGGTGAGAGTGAAAACAGCAACCTTATTATCATGGGATTCCCACGCCGGAAAACGCCGGGAAAACCCAGCATCCTGAGCCAGGTGATGAAGATGTCGGTAACGGATATCGTCGTTATGAACCTGAAAACGGCTGTGGGAAAATTTAATCCCCGGAAAATTGCTTTATATGTTAAAAGCACCATTGACCTGAATTTGATGCTGAACTGTGCCACAGCTGTTGCTGAAAAAAGAGATGCGCGTATTGTCTTGCTGAAATTTCTTCCTGTAAAATATTCAAAAAGACAAAAACGGAGGGCAGATAAGTTGATTGTGGAAGCCATTGAGAATTTCAATTCCAGCGCACTTTATGACATTTCGCTGATTCCTACTGATCATCCAAAGGAAGAACTCCTGAAATATTCTACCAAAGTCGATCTGCTTATTATCAGCGCCGAACGTGGTATCAAAACGGCAAAATCCATTGAGGAGAGTGATGCTTTCCGTATCTCCGAACAAGCTGATTGCTCGGTACTCATGGTGAAAAGTGTGAGTAAAATGAAAAAACTGGCTGCCAACCTTTAATATCTTTCTACCCGGATAATGTCAGCAGCTGTATTCACCCACCGCTCATCATCGTTCAGGCTTTTTACGAGAACTAGTTTTTCACCTCCGTGTGCACGAAACAATGTGCCGTAACCATCCTCTATTTCCACCAGCGATTCCAGACAGTCGGCAACAAACGAAGGAACGGTAACAAGGATTTTTTTCGCTCCTTTTGCAGCCAATTCTTTGATAAGCTCGTCCGTAAAAGGGCTGAGCCAGTTTTTGGAAAAACGCGACTGAAATGCTACTGAATATTGTTCTTCCGACAGTCCCAGCTTTTTTGTCAGGAGGCGGGTTGTTTCATAACAAGTAGCTTTGTAACAATGGCTGCCGTGTACCGGCATCTGTTTTTCACACAGGCATGTGTCGGAAGAAATTTCCGGATGCACCTTATCTACCTGCCGCAATGGAAGTCCGTGATAAGAAAAAATAATATGATCAAAAGCCTCCGGATGACAAGCTTCAATATTTTGGGCAAAAGCCTCCAGAAATCCGGGATGGTCATAAAACTGGTTGACAAAACGCAGTTCGGGAATCACCTGCCAGCGACTGACTTCGTTCATAACAAATTCCATAATGGTGCCGGTGATGGAAGAGGCATACTGCGGAAACAGCGGGAAGACAATCAACTCATCAAAGTTTTGTTCCTTAACTTGTTGCAAGACCTTTTTCAGGGATGGGTTTCCGTATCGCATGGCGGTAAAAATCCGGTATTCTTCCCCAAGAACAGGCCGAAGTCTGTCAGCAAATTTTTCCATGTTCAACAACAGAGGAGAACCTTGCGGCGTCCAAAGTTTTTTATACAGTCTGTTGGACTTTGGTGCACGAAAAGGAACAATAATGAGGTTGACCAGTATTTTCCGGAAAAGCCACGGAATATCCATAATCCGTGCATCGTTTAAGAACTGCGACAGAAACCGGCGAACCGCTTTTACCTCTGCTTTGTCCGGCGTTCCCACATTGGAGAGGATGACTGCTTTGCGTTGTTTTTGCATTTTTGATAAAAAAGCAAAGATAGAAAAATCACAACCCTGAACAGAAACATGAAATCATTAGTCAGGGCAAACGCATCATAAATATAATAGTTCTAACAATTCAAGACTACTTTAACCTGTTATATCTCAGGCTCATTAGGATTCCTGCCCGACTGCGTTATTCAGTCGGGCAGGGACGGGAATGACGTAGTCGGGCACTTTGTCATTGCAGGCAAAAAAAAAGGGTTGCAAAAATTCGCAACCCTTTTTCAATAAGCTGTAATAAATATTATACAAGTCCCTGAGCAAGCATAGCATCAGCTACTTTCACAAAGCCGCCAATGTTTGCACCCTCAACATAATTTACAAAATCGCCTTCGGTACCGTATTTGACACAGGTAGCGTGGATGTCTTTCATAATCTGATGCAGACGATTGTCCACCTCTTCACGTGTCCAACTCAGGCGCAACGAGTTTTGGCTCATCTCAAGACCGGAAACAGCAACACCACCGGCGTTGGCAGCTTTGCCGGGAGCAAAGAGTATCTTATTTTTGATAAAAACCGTAACAGCTTCCGGAGTAGAAGGCATATTGGCACCTTCGCTAACAGCCATACATCCGTTTGCAATCAGTTTTTTTGCATCGTCTTCACTAATTTCATTCTGGGTAGCGCAAGGCATAGCCACATCGCATTTTACACCCCACGGCCGTTCACCGGCATGGTATTCAACGCCGTATTTGTCAGCATATTCTTTGATCCGGCCGCGTTTAACATTTTTCAGATCAAGGACAAATGCCAGTTTTTCGGCGTCAATACCGTTAGGATCATGAATATATCCGGAGGAATCGGAAAGTGTTACCACTTTTCCGCCAAGTTGGGTAACTTTCTCGGTAGCATACTGGGCAACATTTCCGGAACCGGAAACAACAACAGTTTTTCCTTCGAAAGTTTCGCCTTTGGTAGCCAGCATTTCTTTAGCAAAATAAGTAGCTCCGTAACCGGTAGCTTCGGGACGAATCAAAGAGCCACCCCATCCTAGACCTTTTCCTGTGAGAACGCCTGTAAATTCATTCCTCAATCTTTTGTATTGTCCGAAGAGAAATCCTATTTCACGTCCGCCAACACCTATATCACCGGCGGGGACGTCTGTGTTCGGCCCGATATGACGTTGTAATTCGGTCATAAAACTTTGGCAAAAGCGCATCACTTCATTGTCCGATTTACCTTTTGGGTCAAAGTCAGTGCCTCCCTTACCGCCACCCATAGGAAGAGTAGTCAGGGAGTTTTTCAGAACCTGCTCAAAAGCGAGAAATTTCAAAATGCCAAGGTTGACAGTGGGATGGAAACGCAATCCGCCTTTGTAAGGGCCAATAGCACTGTTCATTTCAACACGGAAGCCACGGTTAATCTGGACATTTCCTTTGTCATCCAGCCATGGAACCCGGAACATTAAAACGCGCTCAGGCTCAACCATACGGTCAAGTATTTTAGCCTCTTTGTACTGTGGATTTTCTTCAATGAAAGGGACCAGAGATTCCACTACTTCATGGACGGCTTGATGAAATTCAACTTCGCCGGGATTTTTGGCAATGACTTTAGCCATAAAGTCATTCACCAGTTGTTCGTAATTTGCCATTTTTAAAAATTTAAGGTTAAACGTTTTTAAAATTATGAGTCCGAAATTACATAGAATCATAAACCGGTGAATCTTTCACAACATTATTTGGGGGATATTCGTAGTGATTTAAGGGAATCACGTATTGATATATCTGCTTTTTTATCCTTGTTATGGATATGGAATAAGGACGGTACGAAGGTCTGTCAGAAACAAATTAAGATACTGGTAGTTACCATCGTGATTTGGATAAAAAGAAAAAAGCCATTCCGAGCGAGATGGCTTTTGTGCAAAAAATATTTTAAACAGTCTGGACTAAATCACCGGATACTGTTTAAAAATTTCGGCTGACCGCATAAGGATATCCACATACTGCGCACGACGATAGGAAAAGGGATCTTTCACATTTTTCATGGAAAGTTTACCCCTAAAGTCGTCAATTGTGTTATATTTTTTGTTGACCATCCACATCTCCATGTCTTCGAGGATTTTCTGAATCTGTTGTGGGCCGTTTTTATAAATAGTGCTTACGACCTGAACAGTATCCGCTCCGGCAAGAAGCATCTTTATCACATCTTCGGCAGTAAAAATACCCGTGTTGGCACAAACATCACAGTTCAACTGGTCATAAAGCATCCCTGCGTACCGCAAAGGCAAGCGGTTGTCCAACTCATTACTCAGGTTATAAGGAAAATGCATCTTTTCGCTGTCGATATTGATGTCAGGCTGAAACAAGCGGTTAAAAAGAACCAATCCGTCAACGCCTCTTTTGTCCATTTCTTTAAAAACATAGAGCGGGTTGGTATAAAACGGGCTTAATTTTACACTTACCGGAATATTCACGGCTTTCTTAACACCGGCAATCACATCCAACTCCTCGTTGATAATGGCCCTGCCTTCCATATCAAATTCACGGGGATTATTGTAAAAATTCAGTTCCAATGCATCGGCACCGGCCTCTTCAAGTTTTTTAGCCCATTCGTACCAGGTATCATCAAAAACAGCATTCAGACTGGCGACAAGAGGAATGCGAACAGCTTTTCTCGCTTCTTTAAAATGCATGAGAAATTCTTCAGGACCGGTTTCATAAACGTCATGGGGAAAGATACTGGTCATTTCGGCATTACGTTCTTCATACTCACCCATTCGTTCCTGCATCTCAAGGTTTTCCAGATTTACCTGCTCTTCAAATAACGATTTGTAAACAATAGCAGCAGCGCCTGCTTCTTCTAATGATTGAAGCATTTTTATATCAGTAACAAGATTGCTTGCCCCGACGATAACAGGATTTTTTAATTCTAATCCAAGATATTTTGTTGTCAGATCCATGGTAAAATTTTTTTAATTTATCTTTTAGTATCCTAAATATGCCTAAAGAAAAACTGCTGACCCTACGGACCTTTTTGTTTTCATTGCATTTCAACAGCCTTCTTCTTGTGTATCAACAGCTGCAAAATAAAATCGGACTTTACTCTGCCCGGCTACTGTCCATTGAAAAACTCACTTCACTTTAAACATATTCGTGCAGTAAAAATAAACAAATTTACGATTCGGCCAAAACGGCAGTAATCTAAAATCGTTTTAAATTGAGGAAAGCCATCGCTTATCAACGATATATATAAGGTGAATCAATAGATAAAAATTGTATTTTTGCATTCAGTTTTCAAAACAAAGAATTTGAGACTTAAACAATTGATAATTAATTGGATACAGTTGTAATTTGATAATTTTGAAAATAAAAATTAATTTAGAAAAGAAACTAAATAACTTTTAAAAATTTAGATAAATGAGCGGAAAGAAAAAATTTATTACCTGTGACGGGAACTATGCTGCTGCCCACGTTGCTTATATGTTTAGCGAAGTAGCTGCTATTTATCCAATCACACCATCGTCAACAATGGCTGAATATGTGGACCAATGGGCTGCTTTCGGTCAAAAAAATATTTTTGGTGAAACAGTTAAAGTTGTTGAAATGCAGTCGGAAGGGGGCGCTTCGGGTGCTGTTCACGGGTCGTTGCAGTCCGGTGCCTTAACCACTACTTTTACTGCTTCACAGGGCTTGCTGCTGATGATTCCGAATATGTATAAAATATCCGGCGAGTTGTTGCCGGCAGTTTTCCACGTCAGTGCCCGCAGCCTTGCTTCTCAGGCACTTTCCATTTTTGGTGATCACAGCGATGTAATGGCATGCCGTAATACCGGTTTTGCCATGCTTGCTACCGGAAGTGTTCAGGAAATTATGGATCTCGCAGGAGTGGCTCATTTTGTATCCCTGCGTTCCCGGATTCCTTTTGTTCACTTCTTCGATGGCTTCCGTACTTCTCACGAAATTCAAAAAGTGGAATACTTTGAAGTAGAAGATTTGAAACATCTTTTCCCATTTGAAGACCTGAAAAAATTCAGAGACAACGCCTTGAATCCGGAGCATCCTGTTACACGCGGTACAGCCCAGAATCCTGATATTTATTTCCAGGCACGTGAAGCTGCTACCCGTTTTTATACTCCTGTTCCCGACCTCGTTGAAGAATATATGCAGGAAATTACTAAGTTGACCGGACGTGAGTATCATCCTTTCACCTATTACGGCGCCGAAGATGACGAACATATTATTATGGCTATGGGTTCGGTAACCGAAACCATTCGTGAAACCATTGATTATCTCGTAGCCAAAGGTGAAAAAGTAGGATTGGTAGCAGTTCATTTGTATCGTCCGTTCTCCACAGATTATCTTATGAAAGCCATTCCTAAAACAGTGAAACGTATTGCTGTTCTCGACCGTACCAAAGAACCCGGTGCCAATGGCGAGCCTTTGTATCTTGATATGAAAGAAGCTTTCTATGGTCTGGAAAATGAGCCTGTTATTGTGGGTGGTCGTTATGGTCTAAGCTCAAAAGATACTACTCCGGCACAAATTGTTTCCGTCTTTAAAAACCTTGAGCAGCCGGAACCTAAAAATCATTTCACCATCGGTATTGTGGATGACCTGACGTTCACTTCTCTTCCGTTGCTCCCCGAAATAAGCATTTCTGATAAAGGAACCGTTGAAGCTAAGTTTTACGGACTTGGCGCTGATGGAACAGTTGGTGCTAACAAAAATTCAATTAAAATTATTGGTGAGACGACAGAGAAATATGCTCAGGCATACTTCGCCTATGACTCCAAAAAATCGGGTGGTATCACTATTTCGCATCTTCGTTTTGGCGACAAGCCTATCCGTTCTACCTACATGGTGGGGACGCCTGACTTTGTGGCCTGCCACGTACCGGCTTACCTTACCAAATACGATATGCTGAAAGGGCTGAAAGACGGCGGGACTTTCTTACTGAACAGTATTTGGGATGAAGAAGAGACAAAACGCCGGCTGCCGGACGACATGAAGAAATACATGGCCGAACACAAGATTAATTTTTATACTATTAATGCCACTAAAATTGCCAATGAAATTGGTCTGGGAAGCCGTACCAACACCATTATGCAGTCGGCTTTCTTTAAGGTTTCCGCAGTAATTTCTTACGATCAGGCTGTGGAAAAAATGAAAACTTTCATTCATAAAACTTATGGAAGTAAGGGAGATGAGATTGTTGAAATGAATTACCGTGCCGTTGATGCGGGTGGCGATGTAACCAAAATAGAAGTCCCTGAAGAGTGGGCAAAAATTGAGGTAAAAGAACAAAAAGCAGCCGATGACGATGTTCCCGCTTTTATCCGCGAAGTGGCTCGTCCCATAGATCAGCTGAAAGGTGATGACCTCCCGGTCAGCGCTTTCAAAGGTCGTGAAGATGGCTCTTTCCCTGCCGGAACCGCAGCTTACGAAAAACGTGGTGTTGCAGTTTCCATCCCCGAATGGATTGGCGATAAATGTATTCAGTGTAATCAATGTGCTTATGTATGTCCTCACGCTGCTATTCGTCCGTTCCTTGTTGATGAAGAAGAAGAAAAGAATGCTCCCGAAGGCATGAAGTTCCTCGAAACAAAGGGGAAACTGAAACCTTTGAAATATCGTATTCAGGTGAGTGTGATGGATTGTACGGGCTGTGGCAGTTGTGCCGATGTGTGTCCTTCTCCTGAGAAATCTCTCGTGATGGAGACTTTCGAATCACAGAAACATGAAACAGAAAACTGGGATTACCTTATTAAAAATGTCTCTGATAAAACAACGGATGGCAGAGTTAATAAATTTGTCAGCGTGAAAAACAGCCAGTTTGCACAGCCACTTTTTGAATTCTCCGGAGCTTGTGCCGGATGTGGCGAAACACCTTATATTAAAGCTGCAACACAATTGTACGGCGACCGCATGATGATTGCCAATGCAACAGGTTGTTCTTCCATTTACGGCGCTTCTGCTCCGGCAACACCTTATACGGTGAACCCGGAAGGAAAAGGACCGGCCTGGGCCAACTCATTGTTTGAGGACAATGCTGAATATGGACTGGGAATGGCTACGGGAATCCGTAAAATGCGCGACCGCATTGAGCGTTTTATGAAAGAAGCCATCGAGGCCGGTACTACTGACGAAAGAAAAGAAGCTTTTGAAGCATGGATTGCTGCCAAAGAAAAAGGCGAAGAATCCAAAGTAGCTTCCGCAAAAGTGGAAGACATACTGAAAGGGGCTGATGATGAAGTAGCCCAAAATATCATGGAGCTGGGACAATATCTCATAAAAAAATCCATGTGGATTATCGGAGGAGATGGCTGGGCTTATGACATTGGCTATGGTGGCCTTGACCATGTTCTCGCTTCCGGCGAAGATGTCAATCTGCTGGTTCTCGATACCGAAGTCTATTCCAATACGGGTGGACAGGCTTCCAAAGCCAGCCAGACGGCTGCTGTTGCAAAATTTGCTACGGCAGGTAAAGAGGTAAACAAAAAAGACCTCGGCGCCATTTACATGACTTACGGTTATGTGTATGTGGCACAGGTAGCTATGGGTGCTAATCAAAGTCAGTTTTTCAAAGCTTTGAAAGAAGCCGAAGCCTATCCGGGACCTTCCGTTATCATTGCTTATTCTCCCTGTATTGCACATGGATTGCGCAACGGAATGGCCCGCTCGCAATATGAAGAAAAGCTGGCGGTAGAAGCAGGATACTGGATTATGTATCGCTACAATCCCCTGTTAGAACTTGAAGGTAAAAACCCGCTTTCACTGGATTCCAAAGAACCTGATTTTGAGAAGCTGAAAGAATTCCATGATTTGGAAGTCCGTTTTACTTCTTTGAAGAAAACTTTCCCCGAAAGAGCCAAAGAACTTCAGGAAGTGGCGCTTAAAAATGCCAAATGGCGTTATAAATTCTACAAACGTCAGGCAGATATTGACTATTCTTCCGAAGATTAGTTTCTTCAGGTTTGAAAAACAAAAGCCGTTGCCGAAAGGTAACGGCTTTTTTATTGAGTTGTTCAAAGATAAATGGGATTTTCGAGAGGAACAGGTTGGCTATAGTGGCGAAACTCGGTTTTTATTTCATAGCCATGACTATATAATAAAAATAGCTGAAGTCCAATGAAGTCAAGATGTTTCTCGTAGTTTCACGATTTATCTTTAAACAACTTCTTTATCCTTTTGTCTGTTAGCAATGTTATTTCTTACATTTGTAAAAAATTATTGTTATGGATGGATTATACGGTTCCCAAAGATTTCCCAAGATTACCACGCATGTGCTTCAGGAAATGAAGCTGAAAGGTGAAAAAATAGCCATGCTCACCGGCTATGACTATTCTATGGCGCGGCTACTTGATGAAGCAGGCATAGACGTTATTTTGGTAGGCGATTCGGCCTCCAATGTTATGGCCGGACATGTTACCACACTACCCATTACACTTGACCAGATGATTTATCATGCTTCGTCTGTGATGCGCGCAGTAAATCGTGCGCTGGTGGTGGTTGACCTGCCATTCGGAACTTATCAGGGAAACTCAAAAGAAGCTTTGCATTCAGCCATCCGAATTATGAAAGAGTCGGGCGCCAATGCCGTAAAACTCGAAGGTGGTGCGGAAGTGGTGGAGTCCATCGACCGTATTCTGACTGCCGGAATTCCCGTTTTGGGACATTTGGGACTTACACCTCAGTCTATCAATAAATTTGGTACTTATGTAGTTCGTGCCAAAGAGAAAGAAGAAGCTTCCAAGCTACTGCGTGATGCCAAACTGCTGGAAGAATCGGGATGTTTTGGCATCGTATTGGAAAAAATACCGGCCAACCTTGCCGCCCGTGTTACCGAATTGGTAAAAATCCCAACTATTGGCATCGGCGCCGGACATGCTGTGGATGGCCAGGTACTCGTATTGCACGATATGCTGGGTATTAATCAGGAATTTTCGCCCCGGTTCCTTCGGCGTTATCATAACCTGCACGATGAAATTATTAAAGCTTTTCTGGCTTACATACATGATGTGAAAGCTGTTGATTTTCCCAACGACAAAGAACAATATTGATTTCTCTTCTATCATGACTTTATGAGCGACAAACTTCCCCTAAAAGAGCGTATCTTATTTGAGGACAACCACTTAATTGTAGTCAATAAATTGCCTTCTGAAATTGTTCAGGGCGATAAGACTGGTGATGAACCTCTGAGCGAAGCCTTAAAACATTACCTGAAAGAAAAATATCAAAAACCCGGAAATGTTTTCCTGGGCGTTATCCATCGCCTTGACAGGCCGGTGAGTGGCATAGTGGTTTTTGCCAAAACAGGAAAAGCACTGAGTCGTATGAATGAGTTAGTGAAGCAACGGGATATGCAGAAAACATATTGGGCTGTCGTGAAAGACAGACCTCCGCAAACGGAAGGAAAGCTGACACACTTTTTGATACGCGACCAGAAAAAGAATAAATCTTTTGTAAGCAAGATGCCTCGCGCTGACAGCAAAGAAGCCATTTTAATTTATAAACTGATTGCTTCGGGTGAACGTTATCATTTGCTGGACATAAACCTACTTACCGGACGACATCATCAAATCAGGGCACAGCTCGCCGCCATAGGTTGTCCTGTAAAAGGAGATTTGAAATATGGATTCCCGCGCAGCAATCCGGATGCTTCCATCAGTTTGCATGCCCGTAAAGTAGCATTTGTTCATCCGGTGAAAAAGGAAAAACTGGAGATCACTGCCAACCCGCCACATGACGCATTGTGGGACTATTTTTTGAAACAGGTTGCTCTTTCAAAGAAATAATGACTTTTCTATCCTCTAAATTTGTTATCACAAACAATAAAAACCCTCTGCAACGTTTACCAGTAAATCATTTAAATTGAAAGCAAAATTGAAAGAGTACGCAAAAAAAAGAAATTATTCGCCTGCCGAAGAGCGGCTAAATATTTGGTCGCACGGGCTGGGATTTTTGCTTGCCATTCCGGCGACGGTATTTCTCATTCTGAAAGCTTCCCTGCACGGCGATGCGTGGCAGATTGTGAGTATAAGCATATACGGTGCCGGCATGATGACTCTTTATCTTGCCTCCACGCTTTATCATTCGGCAAAAAATCCGGAAAGAAGGCACAAACTCAATGTCTTTGATCATGCTTCCATTTATCTGCTTATTGCCGGAACCTACACACCAATTTTACTCATTACTTTGCGCGGGCCATGGGGTTGGAGTCTATTCGGTGTAATTTGGTCGGCAGCCATTGGCGGTATTATTTTTAAAATCTTTTACACCGGAAGATTCAATGTGATTTCTACCATCGCTTATGTGGTGATGGGGTCAATTGTGTTGGTGGCCATTAAGCCGTTGATTGCTAACCTGTCGTTGCCCGGACTTTACTGGTTGCTGGCAGGCGGGGTGAGTTATATGGTTGGCGCTGTGCTCTATTTACAACACAAAATGCCTTATCATCATGCTATTTTCCACCTGTTTGTGCTCGGTGGCAGTATCTGCCATTATATTGCTATTTACAGCTATGTGCTGCGCTGAAAAAAATTACAACTTAAAATTTAAAACCTTTCTTTCCTCGCCGGCTTCCCACTCTTTCCATATTACCGGCAGGTTCAACTGAATTGTCTTCAGGCTTTTAGAAACAGGCGTATTCATCATAATACAAACAAAGTTTTTTCTAATCCGTTTGATATTAGGCCCGAAAACTTTGGAAACCAATACTTTTACACCATCATTCCGTAATAATCGTGCGATGCCACGGGCTTTTTCCGGATCGGCATGAAGTTTTTCTTCCTTTGGAGGGTTGATAACACGTTTCAGGAATCTTATTTCTGTTTTAGAAACTTTATAAAGATCGAAATATCTGGCATCTCCCGAGTGCTTGTCAATAAAAGTTTCTCCGTCGTTAGTAGAAAAAGCGACAATTACTTCCATAATCTTTCTTTTTACGGCAAAGATAAAATTTCAGGAAGAATCAGGGATGATAAACCGACATGGCAGGCAAAGTTTTATGCTGAAAATCAAACAGAGCCAGATTTTCCCATGGAGAGCCAACGGTGGAATGCGGATCATTAAATGAAACCCATTCGGGTTCCCAATAGCAAAAACCTGCACCGGAATTGTCAGTTTCCAAAATACTTCGCAATTTCCACAAAAAAGCTTCCTGTCCGGAGGCCGAGGCCGGATATTCCGGAATTAGCTGACTACTGTCGCCGACAATATTGTTTGTCCAATCGTCCCATGAAAGTGTAAAAGGATATGCCGTCTCGGCAATAACAACCTTTTTATGATAATTTTCCGCCAGTTGATTTATTGTATATTGAAGAGTATCAAGCGATTTTCCGTGCCACCAGGGATAATAGGAAAGCCCGATGATGTCATAATCGGTATGATAACTTTTCAAAATATTGAAAAACCAATCCGCACCTTTGTATCCTGCATAATGCATTATAATGCGAATGGAAGTATCGGCTTTACGTACGGCGGAGGTTCCTTTCTGCAACAATTCGGCAAATTGTGCAGGATGTGAAATACGGCCATCATCCCACAGAAAGCCGTGGTTGAGTTCATTACCGACCTGAACATATTCGGGACGGATAACTTTGACAACATGCAGCGTGTAAGCATAAACACTGTCTTCCAAATGTTGTAGATTCAGGTTTTCCCATGTGGCCGGTTTAGTTTGATGGCCGGGATCGGCCCATGTGTCTGAATAGTGCAGGTCAAGCCACACTTTCAACCCGGCGGCATGAATCCGTTTTGAAAAAGCGATTACTTCCTGTAAGCTGCTGTGGGTTCCCGCCGGATGCACCCAAAGCCTCAGCCGGACAGTGTTTAACCCGTTGTCTTTGAATATTTTCAGAACATCTTCAGTTTTTCCATTACTATTGTAAAAGATCGTTCCGACTTCCTCAATTTCGGGAAGTTTGGAGAGGTCTGCACTACGGATAAAGGATTCATTTATAGCGCTTCCCCGCTTTTTGCAAGCTATGATGCTTAATAAGAAAAATAGCAAAAACCAAGGAAGGCGAAATTTCATAACAAAATGATAATAAAGTTATTGAGGCCCAAAACTGTTTTGACACTTCGCATCTTAAAATAAATCCCTATTTTGTTCTGGTAATCCTTTCAACACCTTTTACCAGTTTTATTTTATGTATAAGTTGGTCAAGATGTTCGTGGTTTCGAATCATAAGGCTCACGCGACCTTCAAATTTTTTACCTTTCGTAGTAAAATTTATGGAACGCATGTTGACACGCAAATCGCCCGTAATTGCCTTGGTTACAGCTTCCACAATACCTAATTCATCGCAACCATTTATTTTCAGACCGACGCGATAGAATGGCTTTTCATCCGACCCGACCCATTTCACTTCCACAATACGGTACGGATAGCGTTCGGATAACCGTTTGGCATTAGGACAATTGCGACGATGAATAGAGATGCCGCCAAGAGTGGTAACAAAACCAAAAACGGCGTCTCCGGGGATGGGGTTACAGCATTTTGCAAAACGGTAGTTGATATTCTTCACATGATTACCAATATAAAGAATATCTTCTTCACCACCAGATTTTTCTGCCTGCCGTGATACCTTTTGAGGTTCTTTTTCCTGTATGCCGGCATCCTCCGGTTTCTCCTCAAGATAATCGTGAAGAATCGATTTCACAAGTGTCAGGTCAATTTTATCCGTTGCCAACAGGTAATAAAGATCTACTGCCGAATCCATTTTAAAATGCTTTACCAGAACATTTATGAGATCATCGCTGCTTTTCAGTTTCCAGTTTTTAAATTTTCTCAGCAGCAGTTCTTTTCCCTCTTCGGCCTCTTTATATTTTGCTTCTTTAAGTTGTCTTTTGATATGGTTACGCGCTTTTGTGGTATTAACAAAGGATACCCAATCGGCCTTGGGCTTTTGGTTTTTGGCGGTAATAACTTCGACTCTATCACCATTTTTCAACACATACCGTATGGGAACAAGTTTTTTATTTACCCGTGCTCCGCTACACTGGTTTCCTATGTTTGTATGGATGTCGTAAGCAAAATCGAGGACAGTTGCACCAGCCGGCAGGCGTTTTAAATCTCCCAGAGGGGTAAAAATAAAGACATACTCTTTGGATTTCTGTGATTGATAAGCATATTCGGCTCCAATACTTTCGGGGTGTTCCAACACATCGCGCACCTGCAGCATCCAGTCGTCCATCACTTTCGATTTCATAAGGCCTTTGTATGCCCAATGTGCTGCCTGGCCTTTTTCAGCTACTTCATCCATGCGAACAGTCCTGATCTGCACCTCCACCCACTTTTTATTTGGCCCCATAACTGTCGTATGCAACGATTCATAGCCCGAGGCTTTCGGGGTTGAAATCCAGTCGCGCAGCCGTTTCGGGTTGGGCTGATAGATATTTGTAACAATGGAATAAACCATCCAGCAATCTTCTTTTTCTTTTTTGGACGATTTGCTTTTAATAATAATACGGACGGCAAATATATCGTAGATCTGTTCAAACTCAACATTTTGCCTTTTCATTTTCGCCCAGATAGAAGGCACCGATTTTGTTCGCCATTTTATTTCAAAATCAAACCCGGCAGCATGTAATTCATGTTCGATAGGTTGAATAAAATCATTAATATAAACTTCCCGTTTACTCTTTGTAGCTTGTATTTTATTGGTAATGGTGCTATAAATCTCCGGATGTTCAAAAAGCATCAGATCATTTTCCATCTCACTCTTAATGTTATAAAGGCCAAGACGATGCGCAATGGGAATATAGATATATTTTATCTCATTGAAAAATTTATTTTTCTGTTTCCTCGTAAGCTGTTCGGGTGTTCTTACATCGTGCAACCTGTGTGCCATCCGGATGAGAATGACACGTATATCGTCCACAAGGGAAAGAAACATGTTACGAAAAGTATCCGATTGAAAAGAGACACGTTCTGTCTGCAAAGCGGAAATCTTCATAAAACCCTCAATAATATCCAAGACATTTCGATCAAACTTCTTAAGAATCTCCTTTCTAATCAGTGGGTCTTTTACGTCCATGCTGTGCAGCAAGGCACAGACAGCTGATGTGGGGCCAAGATTTACCTCTTTCATGGCAATGACAGCTACATCGAGGTGATGGAGAATCAATGGTGAACCGTCAGCCATTTTTTGCCCATCATAAGCTTTAAAAGCCATATCAAATGCCTTTTGTATCAGAAAATGCGATGCCGCATCCCCCTTTATATCAGTCCATTCAAACAACCTTTCCAGCTTTTCGCTAACCAGTCTATCTTCGTCTGTCATTTGCTCTTTATAACTTTTCCTTAAAAGGACTCTTGTTATACTCCGGCGTTGAAATGAATCAGGACAATAGCATACTGTCGTGCATCACCACCTGATATTAGCCGAATTATTTTACTCTTTTGAATGGCTAAATTTACAACTATTTTCAAAGCAAAGAGCAAAACATGTTTTGGTGGCAAAATATTATTTTGGCTAATTCCTTTTTTAATGTGCTGAAAAATAATCGAAGGAACAGTTATTTGTAGAACTTATTGCTGCAAGGAAACATTTCCCATAGAATCTGGTTACCATAAGGACATCCCCGAAGGGGATAAATATATGAATAACCTCGTACACAGTGCGGGGGAAAAAGAAAGAGAAGATATCATAACCCTGAAGGGGTTAAACAAAAGATACATATCTATGAAATCTTTTATTAAATATGTCGATTAAAGATGGGAGTTTGAATTGGATAAAATATGTTTCTCAGGTTTTATCTTATTGAATCCCTTCAGGATTCTGTGGAAAGACGGTTTATCATCCACGGGTTTCGCCCGTGGTGAATCATATTCAATCCCTTCGGGATTTTCCAAAAATGAAAAAATCTTTTAAATAGATTACGTGTTATTCCATCAAATTGAAAAGGTAACGCATTAAAATAGGAATTAGCCATTATTTTGGCGTACTACTCAAAATATTTACTCAGGATACAAGTTGAATTATTTGCAATTTATTGTTAATAACCTGAATTCAATATAGGCTTTGACCACAATTTCAAATAATTAGTTCACAGACAATCCTGTATAAAGGTATCACTTTTTTACGATAGAGAAATAGCCTATAATGTAATTATGAGGTGTTTGTCCTGATAGACAACACGAATTTAAAAAGGACTCTCGGGATAATTCGAGAAAATATAAAATATTAATGTGCATTAATTTTCTGAATCCCCACCAGCCGGTCATATTCGAGGTTACGATTATGGTAATAAACATAGATGGTATAAGTGTTCTGTGTTTCCCAGAAACTGCCTTCGATGGGCGTGATGTCGGCTTGTTTACTACCTGCCGGCAACACGGCGTACCAATATTCGTAATAACCCTGCTTCAAAAGTAAATGGCCTTCATACTGTTGCGTCTGTTTGTTGTATGTCATCCTGCTATTCCTGTTGAGCTGCCAATCGGTGAGCTGGCCTAAAATATATACGTCTCCTGTATTAATTTTTGGTATCTTCAGGTAAAAATAGACTTCGGCATAATCACCTTCAATCATCGGATTCTGATTGCTTCGGGCAGCTATAAACATTTTACCATGATTATCCTTATACGTCTCATACTGGCCACCTTCCCGGGAATAATCGGTATGCAGAAGCACTTTGTAATAACTTTTCAACTGCGTAATACTCCGGATGTATTCCGACCGATACCAAAAATCCTTCATGTCAAAATACCGCGGTTCGTTACCTGAATTGAACACAATCCCATCCACAAAATTATACTGCAACTCATTTGGGGTAACGGATGTGGGATGAAGGTCAACATAAGCATTGTCCCAACGATCGTTCTGACGAATGGTAATTTTAAAACGCTGCTGAGGCTCGGCAAGAAAAATATCCGGCGTATGACAAGTCAAATCAATTTGCTGCTTTTTCTTGAAATAAGCAAGATTTTTAGGATAATACGGTACTTTTGCTGCCACACTCACCAATGGTTCTACCACAAAAAAACGTCTGGTAATCAATACGTTGGTATCGCCGTCATCGTCAAGATAAACTTTGAGAATGTAATTTCCTGATAGTATCGGCCTAACCTGAGACTGAGGAAAATTAAGCTGATAATGAATATAGGGAGTCAACGTGTTAAACGAAAATTTATAATTGGTGATATCGCCTTCTGTATATCCCGAAAGGTAATCTATGGGGTTCAGGTCGGAGGTCTTCCAGTCTGAAGTACAATGTATCAATGTATATTTGTAATTTTCCTGACGATTGCTCAAATCGTCAAACGAAAGAGTAAGTTTGTTAGTGGAATTCAATTCGACAACAGGATCTTTCAACTGATTGCCATTGGCATACAAAAGTACACTCACAATGTTATCATCATAAACACGGTCGGTATTTGTCATCTGAGCCATCAGGCTAATGGGAGAAAGACCGGACAGCAGCAGACAAAAAAGAATGTATTTCTTCATAGAGATTATTTGGATTGATAAAACAAAAATAGTTTTTCCCCGCCTAAAAACCAGCTAAATATAACTTTTTTTAAAAATATTTTTAAATAAAAAATAATAAAGCAAATTTTTTTGTTACTTTTAACCATAAATTAATTGTTAATTATTTAACTTGCGCCCTCAAAACAACATGAATTTATTTATATATGTCAACTGTTTTTTCTATTAAAAAAGGACTCGACATTAAGCTGTTAGGCGATGCCGAGCGGACTGTCGTTGACCTTGAATCCCGTTTATTTGCCATCAAGCCCACTGATTTTACAGGCTGTTTTCCAAAGATGCTGGTAAAGGAAGGCGATGAAGTGAAGGCCGGAAGTCCGTTGTTTGTTGACAAACACCGCGAAGAGATTGTTTTTACATCGCCTGTTAGTGGAAAAGTTATCAACATACGACGGGGAGCCAAAAGGAAACTTCTTGAGGTTATCATCGAATCGGACGGGAAAAATGAGTCGCTTGATTTCGGTTCTTCCGAACCTGCCCAAACAGAGCGGAAGGCCATTACGGAGAAACTACTTAAAAGTGGCCTTTGGCCTGCGATAAGGCAACGTCCCTATTCCATTATTGCCAACCCGAAAGATGAACCGAAAGCCATTTTTGTTCCGGCATTTGACACAGCCCCGCTGGCTCCCGACTTCGACCTGATGGTTCACGGACACGGTGAAGAATTTCAGGCCGGTCTGGATGTTCTGGCAAAACTGACTTCCGGAAAAGTTTATTTGAACATTCATGTGGATAAAACTATGTCAAAGGTGTTCTTAAATGCAAAAAATGTAGAAATAAACTCTTTCAGAGGGCCACATCCTTCGGGGAATGTGAGCGTTCACATCAGCCGGCTTTCGCCTATTAACAAAGGAGAGACTGTATGGTACGTTTATCCGCAGGATATACTGACTATCGGCAGGCTGTTTATGACCGGGAAATATGATTCGACCCGGCTGGTAGCTCTTACAGGTTCGGAAGCTAAGCACCGGAAATATTTCAAAACCCATACAGGTGCCTCCATTGCCCATATGACAAAAGATAATGTGGAGAAAGGCGAACTACGCTACATTAGTGGAAATGTACTTACCGGTGAAAAAATTGATAAATCAGGATTTGTTGGGTTTTACCATTCACAGATAACTGTTATTCCCGAAGGTAACTATTATGAATTTTTCGGCTGGGCACTTCCCGGCTTTGGAAAATTCAGCATCTCGCATACTTTCCCCGCATTTCTAAGTACCGGCAAGAAATACCGTCTCGACACAAACATGCACGGTGGTGAACGTGCGTATGTGATGACCGGGAAGTTTGAAAAGGTATTTCCTTTTGACATTTACCCTCTCCAATTAATAAAAGCTATTCTGGTAGAAGATATTGACCTGATGGAAAATCTGGGAATCTACGAAATAGATGCCGAGGATTTTGCCTTGTGCGAAGTGATCGACACTTCCAAAACGGAAATTCAGGATATTGTACGCAACGGACTGGAATTGATGCGTAAAGAAATGAGTTAATAATTCAGAAAATGAAAACAATCGCATGAAAGCGTTAAGAAAATTTTTAGATAAACAAAAACCACATTTTCAACCGGGAGGGAAATTTGAGAAACTCCAATCTACTTTCGAAGGTTTTGAAAGTTTCCTTTTTGTTTCCAATACAGTAACCCACAGCGGAGCGCATATCCGCGATGCTATCGACATGAAACGAACCATGATATTTGTGGTCATTGGTGTTATTCCAACCCTGTTGTTTGGCATGTGGAATGTTGGATATCAGCACTTTCTGTCCTTTGGCCAGCATCCTGATATCCTGACAAACTTTCTTTACGGATTGGGAAAAGTGTTGCCCATCATAATAGTTTCATACGGTGTAGGGTTAGGTATTGAATTTCTGTTTGCCCAAATCCGGCATCACGAAATTAATGAGGGTTACCTTGTAACCGGAATTTTGATTCCTCTGATTGTCCCTCCGGAGATTCCGTTGTGGGAACTGGCTATTGCCGTTGCCTTTGCCGTAATTTTCGGAAAAGAAGTCTTTGGAGGAACAGGCATGAACGTCTTCAACCCGGCTCTTACTGCCCGTGCTTTTCTTTTCTTTGCCTATCCCGGAAATATGTCGGGCGAAAAAGTTTGGATTGCCGACAAGTTAGACAGCTTCTCCGGAGCTACCCCGCTGGGACAGGCTTTAGTTGGGAACTTTCACAACTTTCCCACACCACACGAAATGTTCTTCGGCTTTATTCCCGGATCTGTGGGAGAAACATCTACCTTTCTAATATTGATAGGCGCATTGTTTCTGCTTATCACAGGTATAGCGAGCTGGCGGATTATGCTGTCGGTTTTTGCCGGAGGTTTGGTGATGGGACTACTTTTCAATTTATGGGGAGCCAACCAGTACATGGAACTGCCGGCATGGGAACACATGATCATGGGAGGTTTCGCCTTTGGCGCTGTCTTTATGGCCACCGACCCGGTAACCTCGGCACAAACTGCGAAAGGAAAGTATTATTACGGATTCCTTATCGGAATGATGGCAATACTCATCAGGGTTTTCAATCCGGCTTATCCGGAAGGAATGATGCTGGCCATCCTGCTTATGAATGTATTTGCACCTTTAATCGACCACATAGTTGTGAAATCGAATATTAAAAAACGTTTAAAAAGAGCCAAATTAATGCTCGCTGAATAAGAAAACAAAGGGAATTATGTACACAAACCGATATATTTTTACCTATGCAGCCGTTCTCGTTATTGTGGCAGCCGCCCTGCTTTCACTCGCGGCTATGCTGCTGAAACCATTTCAGGAACGAAATCTGACTATTGAGAAAATGCGCGGTATTCTGACCTCAGCTCAGGTTACACAGGCTAATGCCGGCAATGCCATTCCGCTTTTTAATAAGTACATTGTTAAAGAGCTAGTTCTCGACCCAAAGGGAAACGTACTGAATACTTATTCCAAATCACCCAAAGAAGATGCCCCTGCTTTCAAAATAGATTTGAAAAAAGAGTATTACAACAAATCACAGAATAAACCTTATAAACTGCCACTTTACATTGCAGATAAAGATGGGAAAACAATCTATATCATTCCCATGCGAGGTACCGGATTGTGGGGGCCAATTTGGGGAAATATAGCACTCACCTCTGATTTTAAAACTGTTATTGGTGTGTTTTTTGGTGATGCATCTGAAACACCCGGTCTCGGAGGTGAAATTACCAAACCTAAATTCCTAAATCAATTTGCGAAAAAAACCATTTTTGATGACAATGGCAACTTCACCTCTATCAAAGTTGTAAAAGGTGGCGTGATAAAACTTCCTGAGGCCCAGCGTATTCATGGCGTGGATGCTCTTTCCGGCGCAACACTTACCAGCAACGGAGTGAATGATATGCTGCATAATGTTTTAGAAAGTTATTTACCTTATATAAAAAATCACAGATAAGATTTAAGTTATGAGTACAGAAAAAACAGAACGGGAAGCTATATTCTCTCCCAAAAACATAAAACTGCTTACCGGGCCACTCAACATGAGTAACCCGATTACGGTTCAGATTCTTGGTATATGCTCTGCCCTGGCGGTAACCGTAAAGATGAAACCTGCTATCGTAATGGCTTTGGCCCTGATGGTCGTTACGGCTTTCTCCAATCTTGTGATATCTTTTTTGCGTAACGGTATTCCTCCAAGAATACGGATTATTGTCCAGCTTGTTGTTGTGGCTACCCTTGTGATTCTTGTGGATCAACTGCTGAAAGCTTTTGTTTTCGATGTAAGCAAACAACTTTCCGTTTATGTGGGACTAATTATTACCAACTGTATCATAATGGGGCGGTTAGAAGCTTTTGCCATGGCAAATAAACCCTGGCCGGCCTTTTTGGATGGGATTGGAAACGGAATGGGATATGGTCTCATCCTGATTATTGTAGCCTTTTTCAGGGAATTACTCGGTTCGGGAACACTTCTCGGCTTTCAGGTGATCCCGCAAAGCCTCTACAACGCAGGTTACGTGAATAACGGGATGATGATACTGCCACCAATGGCACTTATTACCATTGGCGTCATTATTTGGGTACAACGTTATTATAACAGATCATTAATCGAGAAATAGCTAAAACTTTAAAACAACAGACTATGCATGAAATAATTAACATATTTGTCAAGTCAGTCTTTATTGACAACATGATATTTGCCTACTTCCTGGGCATGTGTTCATATCTCGCTGTTTCCAAAACCGTTGATACTTCGGTGGGACTTGGTGCTGCAGTTATTTTTGTCCTTGGCATTACCGTGCCGGTAAACTATCTGCTCAACATATATATCTTAAAACCGGGAGCATTGGCATGGCTTGATCCGGCTTTCGCCAAAGTGGATTTGAGTTTCTTAAGTTTTATTATCTTTATTGCAATCATCGCTGCCATGGTTCAACTCGTGGAAATGGCAGTAGAGAAATTTTCACCATCATTGTATAACTCACTGGGGATTTTTATTCCACTGATTGCTGTAAACTGCGCCATTCTTGGCGGTTCTTTATTCATGCAGGAACGTGATTACCAAAGCCTTGGACAGGTTACTGCCTTTGGCATTGGATCGGGTGTGGGCTGGTTTCTCGCCATTGTAGCTATTGCTGCTATTCGCGAAAAAATTCGTTACTCAAAAGTTCCTCCGGCTTTGCGCGGAATAGGAATTACATTTATTTTAACCGGACTCATGAGTATTGCCTTTATGAGTTTCATGGGAATTAAATTATAAAAATAACAGAAAAGATGACCATTATATCAATAGGTACCGGCACTATAATGCTGCTAAGTATTGCCATTTTTTTGATTATTATTCTGCTTTTGGTGGCAATATTAAGTGTTGCGCAGGCAAAGTTGATGCCAAAAGGAAAAGTTAAGATTAAAATTAATGATGAAAAAGAGTTGGAAGTCAATCCCGGCTCTACCTTGCTGTCAACACTTGCCAATGAAAAGATATTTCTGCCTTCAGCCTGTGGCGGTGGCGGTACCTGTGGCATGTGCCGGGTGCAGGTCAATGCGGGAGCGGGAAGTATCCTGCCTACGGAGAAAGGCTTTTTCACACGTAAAGAGCAAATGCAAAACTGGCGGCTGGGATGTCAGGTGAAAGTGCGTGAGGAAATGGATATTACGGTAGCTCCCGAAATTTTCGGCATCAAGAAATGGGAATGCGAAGTAGTTTCAAATCATAATGTGGCCACTTTTATTAAAGAGTTTGTGGTAAAACTTCCGGAAGGAGAACACATGGACTTTCGCTCAGGCGGCTATATCCAAATTGATGTACCCAAAATCGAAATAGACTTCAAAGATATGGATATCGAAGAAGAATATCGCAGCGACTGGTATAAATTCAATATGTGGAACCTGAAGATGAAGAATCCCGAGCCGGTATATCGTGCTTATTCCATGGCCAACCATCCTGCCGAAGGCAACATCATCATGCTCAACATCCGTATTGCCACTCCACCCTGGGATCGCAAAAGAAACGGTTTTATGAAAGTAAATCCGGGGATTTGCTCATCTTATGTCTTTTCCAGAAAGCCGGGCGACAAAGTAACCATATCAGGCCCTTACGGTGAATTTTTTATCAAAGATACCCATCGCGAAATGATGTTTATCGGCGGTGGTGCCGGCATGGCTCCCATGCGTTCGCACATTTTCCATCTTTTCAATACCGAACACACCGATCGCAAAGCTACTTTTTGGTATGGAGGTCGTTCGCTGAAAGAACTCTTCTATGTGGACCAGTTTGAAAAAATTCAAAAAGACAATCCGAACTTCAACTTTGAAGTGGCGCTTTCGGAACCGCTTCCTGACGATAAGTGGGAAGGCAAAACAGGATTTATCCATCAGGTGATTTTCGATTCGTATCTGAAAAATCATCCCGAGCCGGAAGAGATTGAATACTATCTTTGCGGCCCACCCATGATGATCAGTGCTGTGTTGAAAATGCTGGACGACCTTGGTGTTCCCGAAGAGATGATTATGTTTGATGACTTTGGAAGCTGACGGATGTTTGGATGTGAGGATGTGTTATTAGTCAATAGTCATTTATAATTCATCATTACGTCATTCATAATTTCTCCCCATATCTGTCCTTAGGCTCATTCGGATTTGCAATCCGAATGTCAGGAATAAAAGGATTTTAAATCCGATGAAACATCCATAATTGGTTTAAAACACACAAGGGAATGATTGTCCCCCAAAAAATAATCATCGGATTTAACGGATGTTTCTCGCTTGCGAAAAACCAAAATCCGCTTAATCCGTTTAATCCGATGATAAATAAATATATATTATTAGATAACAGTTAATTACAAAATTATAAACAGATGAAACATCCATGACCCCGCTTAAAGCGGGAACACACAGGAGAATGATTATAATGCAAACCTGAACAAATGGGAAAAATATTATGTTAAATAGAGCCTATAAAATACTGAATATCAATACCAAAAAATTATAAACACA
>JAJRQN010000239.1 GCA_024280235.1 Bacteroidota bacterium
CCAAAGATTGCGGCCCTGCCTGCCTGCGCATGGTGGCCAAATACCACGGCAAGGCATACAGTCTGCAAAAGCTGAGGAAAATGTGCCACATTACCCGTGAGGGGGTATCGTTGCTCGGTATCAGCGATGCAGCCGAAAACATCGGGTTTCGTACTATTGGTATTAAAATTCCTTTTGAAAAGCTAAAAGATGAAGTGCCTTTGCCCTGCATTGTCCATTGGAAACAGCGGCATTTTGTGGTGGTGTATGAGATTAAGAAGCGTAAGTCATTACGAAATAAGGGTAATGGCAAAGAGATTGCTTCGTCGGCCTATCGGCCTCCTCGCAAAGACGATTACACGGTCAGGGTAGCGGATCCGGCGCATGGGTTGATAACTTACACAAAGGAAGAATTTCTGAAAGGCTGGATGAGCACCAAAAAAGGAGAGGAAGACCAGGGTGTCTGCCTGTTGCTGGAGCCCACCCCCGATTTTTACACCAATGAGGACGAAACCTTAAACAAAAAAAGTTTTAGTTTTCTGTTTGCATACCTCAAACCCCACCGGAAATTTATCGTGCAACTTATTCTCGGGATGATACTCGGCAGTCTGTTGCAACTTATTTTTCCTTTTCTTACCCAGTCGGTGGTGGATGTGGGTATTGGTAACCATGATATGGGGTTTATCACCCTTGTGCTTATTGCGCAACTTGTGCTTTTTGTAAGCCAGACAACGGTTGAGTTTATCCGCAGTTGGATATTGTTGCACGTAAGCGTTCGTATCAATATCTCCCTTATTTCCGATTTTCTCATTAAACTCATGCGGTTGCCTATCGGTTTTTTCGATAGCAAAATGATTGGCGACCTGATGCAACGTATCGACGACCATACGCGTATCGAAAGCTTCCTTACGGCCTCATCGTTGCAGGTGCTGTTTTCAATGGTCAACATCGCAATATTTGCCGTTGTGCTTGGTATTTACAGCTTAAAGATACTAACCGTTTTTCTCATTGGCAGCGTATTGTATATTCTTTGGGTTTTGGTGTTTATGAAACGAAGAAGAGAACTTGACTTTAAACGTTTTGCCCAATTGGCCGACAACCAAAGTAACCTGATACAGCTGATAACCGGTATGCAGGAGATAAAACTCAATAATTGCGAAAAGCAAAAGCGCTGGGAGTGGGAAAAAATTCAGGCACGCTTGTTTAGAGTAAACATTAAGGAGCTTGCATTAAATCAATACCAACAGGCTGGTGGCGCTTTTTTCAACCAGGCGAAAAATATTTTAATCACCTTTATAGCAGCTGAATCGGTTGTTACCGGCAAAATGACATTGGGTATGATGATGGCGGTACAGTATATTATAGGTCAGTTAAATGCCCCTATAGAGCAAATGATAGGTTTTGTGCACTCGGCACAGGATGCCAAAATAAGTCTCGAACGCCTTGGCGAAATTCACCTGAAAGAAGATGAAGAACCACATACCGACGAAGGAACCCCCTTGATTGACCGTATGCCCCTTAACAAAGAAATAAGTATTTCAAACCTGTCGTTCCAATACGAAGGCCCCCGTTCGCCAATGGTATTAAAAGATTTAAACCTGACTATTCCAGAAAATAAAATTACTGCCGTAGTGGGGATAAGCGGCAGCGGAAAAACTACTTTGGTAAAACTGCTGCTTGGCTTTTACAAAGCTGTTAAGGGTGAAATAAGGATTGGTGATTTCAAACTTGATAATATTTCACCCTCTTATTGGCGCTCAATTATAGGATCGGTTATGCAGGATGGTTTTATTTTTTCCGATACTATTGCCAAAAATATTGCCATCAGCGACGAAACCGTAAACAGCGAAAAGCTGTTAAAAGCAGTAAAAGTTGCTAATATCCAAGAGTATATCGAATCGTTACCTTTGGGGTTCAATACCAAAATAGGACAGGAAGGTGCCGGGTTGAGTCAGGGAGAAAAACAGCGCATACTCATTGCACGTGCCGTTTACAAAAATCCGCAATTTATCTTTTTTGATGAGGCTACCAACGCCTTAGATACTAACAACGAGAAAATCATTATGGAGAATCTTGATGAATTTTTTAAGGGCCGGACGGTCATTGTGGTGGCTCACCGGTTGAGCACCGTTAAAAATGCTGATCAAATTGTCGTATTGGAAAAAGGAAAAATTGTGGAAAAAGGTACACATGAAGAGTTGACATTAAAAAAAGGGAAATATTATGAATTGGTAAAAAACCAGTTGGAACTGGGGAATTAGAACACGGATGACACAGATACTACGGATGATTACGGATTTTATTTGTGATTATTCGTTAAATTTGTGTACAGGGTTAAAAAGCGAATCATGTTACATAAAGAACTAACAGGGAAGATAAGAAAGGCTTTTTACACAGTGTACAACATATTGGGATATGGCTTTCTTGAAAAAGTTTATGAAAATGCCTTGCTCATTGAATTAAGAAAGCAAGGTGTTAATTGTAAAAGCCAGTGTCCGATAAAAGTTTATTATGATGGGGAAAAGGTTGGTGATTATTATGCAGACATTATTGTGGAAGAGAACGTCATTCTTGAACTAAAAGCTGCCGAAGCTATTGTTGAAGAACATGAATTTCAATTAATAAACTACCTTAAAGCCACCGAAATAGAAATCGGGTTACTACTCAACTTTGGTAAAACGCCTCAGTTTAAAAGAAAAATATTTACAAATGACAGAAAATATTGGAACACGGATAACACAGATGCTACGGATAGTCGCTGATAAAAATCCGTGCAAATCAGTCTAATCCGTGTCATCCGTGTTCAAAAATAAGCCATGCCGATAAATCAAATAGAAATACGGACCGAAGAAATTGACGAGATTTTAGGTAAAACTCCCAACAAAATTATTCGCTGGGGAGTTACTGTTATATTTTTGGTTGTCATTGTATTACTTATCGGTAGCTGGTTTTTCAAATATCCTGATAAAATTGTATCGTCCATTGAAATATCCACGCTCAATCCCCCCACGGTGGTAGTAGCAAAAGCAACCGGTAAAATTACTTCTTTGTATGTTCATAATAATCAGCGAGTTTACAAGGGGCAACTTCTTGCCATCATTGAAAATCCTGCTGATTATAAAGATATCATTTATTCAAATCAAGTTGCCGATTCACTAATTCCTCTTTCCACAGACAGGAATACATTGAATCTCTTGAAACGATTTCAAATGCATAAAATGAACCTTGGCGAACTCCAACAAAGTTTTTCGATTTTTGTCTCGGCTTATAACAATCTTGTGAACTTTTTGCAACTCGGATATTTTAATAAAAAAATAGAAGCTGTTAAAAGACAGATATCCGATTACAAAATTTATTACAATTACACTTCCGACCAAAAGCGCAC
>JAJRQN010000240.1 GCA_024280235.1 Bacteroidota bacterium
AAACAGGAAAACAACATTCTAACCATGAAGAATTACTCGGTTTTTCATCGTATTTTTGAAACTGATTAAGAAAATAACGGTTTGTTTTAGCTGTTTCAACCGTCAAATGTCATTTTTATAATTGGTTGCGGATTTAAGGGACTATAAAAAATATTCTGTTTTCCGCGCTTCTTCTTCGATTACGACCAACTCCGCCTGAAGAGTTATACTATTCTCTGATTGCAATATTAATCCTCCATTTACGGAAAACTTATATACCACCAGGCCTTTACTTTACGAAGCTGCTCCGGAGTAGGATAACTTTGTGAACACCTTTAGAGAATTCACCTCTTTATAAAAAGTAAATCATTCAATACAAACAGTCTTTCATCACTATTACTTTGCATTATTTGCAGAAAAGTCACATCTCCTCATACAGTTTCCATAATGCTAAAACCCTGTTTTACCGTATTTTAAACATTATAAACCAAGCTATATGTTTCCTAATAGTCTTTTATGTGATATGTCAAAGGCTAATTCATATTTTAATGCGCTACCTTTTCAATTTGATTGTATAACACGTAATCTATTTAAAAGGTTTTTTCATTTTTGGAAAATCCCGGAAGGATTGAATATGATTAAACACGGGCGAAACCCGTGGTTGATAAACCGTCTTTCCACAGAATCCTGAAGGGTTTCAATAAGATAAAACCTAAGAAACATTTTTTATCCAATTCAAACTCGCATCTTTAAACAACTTCAATAAAAGATTTCATAGATATGCGTATGTGTCTTTTGTTTAACCCCTTCAAGGTTATGAGATTCTCTCTCCATTTTTTCTCCGCACTGTGTACGAGGTTATTCATATTTATCCCCTTCTGGGATCTCCTTCAGGTAACCAAATTCTATGGGAAATGTTTCCTTGCAGCAATAAATATTTCTACAAATAATTGTTTCTTCGATTATTTTTCAGCGCATTGAAATAGGAATTAGCCATCAAAATTTTAATTTGATTTTATCAGCCTTTTTCTCTCTGTTTTGCACATTATTTTGTAATTTTGCGCTCTAATTTAAAATAAATCTAAATAAGTACACCATGAGTGACGAGAAGAAAGGCAAACAGGTTTTGGAAGATGTCACCACCGGAGAGTATAAATATGGTTTTGTTACGGATATCGCATCAGACCAGGCTGCAAAAGGTCTTACAGAGGATACTGTTCGGTTCATTTCAAAAAAGAAAAACGAGCCTGAATGGTTATTGGAATTTCGTCTGAAAGCATTCCGCCATTGGCTTACGCTAAAAGAACCAGACTGGGCATTACTGCATCACCCACCCATCAACTATCAGGATATTATCTATTACTCAGCACCCAAGCCAAAAAAAGAGCTGGAAAATCTTGATGAGGTTGATCCGGAATTACTGGATACATTTAATAAGCTGGGCATTTCACTTGAAGAACAGAAACGGCTCAGTGGTGTGGCCGTCGATGCGGTGATTGACAGCATCTCGGTAAAAACCACTTTTCAGGATACACTGGCCAAACACGACATCATATTCTGCTCTTTTGGGGAAGCGGTGCAAAACCATCCCGATTTAGTCAGAAAATATCTTGGCTCGGTAGTTCCGTACACCGACAACTATTTTGCCGCACTCAATTCCGCTGTCTTTAGCGATGGCTCGTTTTGCTATATCCCAAAAGGCGTTCGTTGCCCCATCGAACTTTCAACCTACTTCAGAATTAATGCAGCCAATACCGGCCAGTTTGAACGTACTTTGCTTATTGCCGATGAGGGTGGCTATGTCAGCTATCTTGAAGGCTGCACAGCTCCCATGCGTGATGAGAATCAGTTGCATGCCGCTATTGTTGAGATTGTTACACACGATGATGCTGAGGTGAAATATTCCACCGTACAGAATTGGTATCCGGGCAGCAAAGAGGGCAAAGGCGGTATTTACAACTTTGTTACCAAACGTGGTTTGTGCAAAGGACGCAATTCCAAAATCAGCTGGACACAGGTGGAGACCGGTTCGGCTATCACATGGAAATATCCCAGTTGTATTTTGCTCGGCGACAATTCAGTAGGCGAATTTTATTCTGTGGCCGTTACTAACAACTACCAGCAGGCCGATACCGGCACTAAAATGATTCATATCGGAAAAAATACTAAAAGCACCATTATCTCCAAAGGTATTTCAGCCGGGAAAAGCAACAACAGCTACCGCGGCCTGGTAAGAGTTTCGAAAAATGCTGATAATGCCCGCAATTATTCACAATGTGATTCGCTGTTGTTGGGCGATCAATGTGGTGCACACACTTTTCCTTACATAAAAACCGGCAACGAAACGGCCATTGTGGAACATGAAGCCACCACGTCTAAAATTTCGGATGACCAGTTGTTTTATTGCCAGCAACGTGGTATTGACAAGGAAAAAGCCATCGGGTTGATTGTGAACGGTTACGCCAAACAGGTGTTGAACAAACTGCCCATGGAGTTTGCCGTGGAGGCGCAGAAACTACTCGCCATTACGCTGGAAGGCAGCGTGGGATAAAGGGAGTACTTAAAGTAATGAAGCGTCCATATTTGGTACTGCTCATTCGGATTTGCACCGTGTCTCGCCTCAGGCGATGAATCCGAATGTAAAAAGGAAAAGGATTTGCAATCCTGATAGAAAAGGGAAAAGAGTTTAAAGGGAAAAACAATACAACATAAACATAGAAGTCATGTTATTAAACATAAAAAATTTACACGTATCTATTGACGGAAAAGAGATTCTCAAGGGATTAAATTTCAGTGTAAACAAAGGTGAAATCCACGCCATTATGGGGCCAAATGGAACCGGAAAAAGCACATTGGCAGCAGCCATCACCGGGCGCGAAGGATATGAGATTACGAAAGGTGAAATTATTTATAAGGGACAGATCATCAACGACTGGTCGCCGGATAAACGAGCCAACGAAGGAGTTTTTCTGAGTTTCCAGTATCCCATTGAAATTCCCGGTGTCAGCATGACCAATTTCATGCGTACAGCACTCAATGCGAGTAGAGATTACCGGAAATTACCCCCTGTTTCGGCCAAAGATTTTCTGAAAAAAATGGAAGAGAAGAAAAAACTGGTACAGATTCAGTCGAAACTCACCAATCGTTCGGTAAACGAAGGCTTTTCCGGTGGTGAAAAAAAGAAAAACGAGATTTTCCAAATGGCTATGCTTGAACCCGAACTCGCTATTCTTGACGAAACCGATTCGGGTCTTGACATAGATGCTTTACGAATAGTTGCCGGTGGTGTAAATCAACTGAAATCCGATGAAAACGCCTTTATTGTTATTACGCATTATCAAAGGCTTCTCGATTATATTATCCCCGATTTTGTTCATGTAATGTATGATGGCCGTATTGTGAAATCGGGAGGTAAAAAACTGGCGATGGAGCTGGAAGAGAAAGGCTATGAGTGGATTAAAGAGCAGTTTGATGCATAATCCGGTGAAAGGAAACGATATTATGGAAAAAATAAAAAAGACATACTATCCGCTGGAAGAGCGATTTATCCGGTATTTCGCCGAACATTTCGATGAACTCAGCCGCCACGATATTCCAAAAGTCAGTTACATGCGCCGTAAAGCTATGGAAGCTTTTCAGCAAACCGGCTTTCCTCACAAAAAATTGGAAAAGTGGCGAAATACTGATTTGGAAGGTATTTATAAAGGAAACCTGGAGATTTTCGATCGGGAAACCCCTTACGAAAAACAGCTGAGTGATATTTTCCTTTGCGAGGTACACGGTTTTGAATCTCGTGTTATTTCCGTGTTGAACGGTAGTTTTTACAGTCCCGAAGAGGAAAAACTCACCGTGGATAAAAACGGTGTTATTGTGGGTAGTCTTACCAGAGCCATGCAGGAATATCCCGATCTTGGCGAAGAATATCTTGGCGAAATCATGCCTCAGCAGGATGGCTTTAAGACGTTGAATACAGCTTTGGTATCAGATGGTGTTTTTATCTATGTGCCGGATAATGTTGTTGTTGAAAATACTTTCCAAATCATTAACATTCTCAACAAACCCAACCTTGTTGTTAATGTCCGAAACCTTGTGATACTCGGCAAAAATGCCCGGCTCAGGTTGCTTCATTGCGATGACTCGGTAAACCATCATGCCGGACTTATCAATAAAGTCAATGAGATTTATCTGAATGAAAATGCCGAACTGGAGCTTTACAAACTGCAAAATCTTAATAATGAAACAGCCCTCCTGAACCAAACGGCCATCCATCAGTCTGCAAACAGTCGGTTGAAAAGCAGTGCTTTCTCACTTAACGGCGGCATAATTCGCAACGAAATTTTTGATTTCATGAATGGCGAAGGCGCCTGGTCAGATGTACGCGGTTTGTATCTTATGGATCAGCAACAACACATCGACAATCAGGTAAATGTTTATCACAATGCGCCTCATTGCGACAGCAACCAGCTTTTCAAAGGCATTTTGGACAACAAAGCCACCGGCGTTTTCAACGGTTATATTTACGTAAAACGGGATGCGCAGCAGACCAATGCTTTCCAGAGAAACAGCAACATTTTACTTTCCAAAACAGCCCGTATCGACACCATGCCGCATTTGGAAATTTATGCCGATGATGTGAAATGCAGCCACGGTGCTTCGGTGGGACAGTTAGACAAAGAAGCATTATTTTACCTTATGCAGCGAGGTATTCCTTTCGTCGATGCGCGCATGTTGCTTATGTACGCTTTTGCCGATGCGGTAATAAATGAAATTTCAATAGAAGCCTTGCGCATCAGTATTCAGGACATGGTAAAACGACGTCTGCGCGGCGATTTATCCATTTGCGACCGGTGTGTGTTGCATTGTAGTAACCCTGACCAGCCGATCATTTTTGATATTGATTTGAGTAAAATTTAATTATCATGGATATAGAGCATATTAGAAAAGATTTCCCCATTTTGAACCAACAAGTCAACGGGAAACCATTGGTTTATTTCGATAATGCGGCTACTACACAAAAGCCACTACCTGTCATTCAGCGTATTACGGATTACTACCTGCACGAAAACAGCAATGTTCATCGTGGTGTGCATCATCTTAGTCTGGTGGCAACGGAAGCTTACGAAAAGGCCCGTAGTTTTGTAGCCAACTACATCAACGCCGAAGATAGCAAAGAAATCATTTTTACCCGTGGCACTACCGAATCTGTCAATCTGCTTGCTACGGTTTTAAGCCCGTGGATACAAGCCGGCGATGAAATTGTTATTTCAGGGATGGAACACCATTCCAATCTGGTTCCGTGGCAGCAACTTTGTGAAAGAAATAAAGCCCGACTGAAAGTACTTCCTGTTGACCTTGATGGAACCATCGACCTGAATTTCCTGAAAAAAATGTTGACACCTCAGGTAAAATTACTGGCCATAACACATATTTCCAATGTGCTGGGAACCATTAATCCGGTGAAAGAAATTGTGCGTATTGCTCATGAACAAGGTGTTCCCGTATTACTGGATGGCGCTCAGGGCATTGCCCATGCCAAAGTGGATGTTCAGGATATCGGTGCTGATTTTTACGCTTTTTCGGGACATAAAATTTATGCGCCCATGGGCATTGGCATTTTGTACGGACGGTTTACCTGGCTTCGGCGGCTGCCTCCTTACCAGTTTGGTGGCGAAATGATTGACAAGGTAAGTTTTGAGAAAACCACATTCAACGAATTACCCTATAAATATGAAGCCGGAACGCCTAACGTAGCCGGCGCTTTGGGGCTGGAAGCTGCTTTGCGATATGTGGAGGAAATCGGTTTGGATAATATTTTTGACCACGAAGACAAATTGTTGCAATATGCTACGAAAAAGCTTCAAGACATCGAAGGTATGCGCATTTTTGGTCATGCAAAAGACAAAGCAGCGGTTATCTCTTTTCTGATAAATGGTGTCCATCCCTACGACCTGGGAATGTTGCTTGATCAAATGGGTATTGCCGTACGAACAGGCCACCACTGCGCCGAGCCACTCATGGATTTTTATGGTATTCAGGGAACAGTAAGATCCTCTTTCGGCATGTACAACACAATGGAGGAAATAGATGTTTTTGCAGATGCCGTTGAAAAAGCCGTGCAAATGTTACGTTAGTCATCACTGACCTAAAAAATGTAAAAATGAATATTGCAAAAAAAGAACAGGAAGTCATCGAGGATTTCTCCTTATTTGAAGACTGGATGGACAAGTATTCCTACCTCATTGAATTGGGAAAAGAGCTTCCGCTGATTGACGAAAAATACAAAACCAACCAATATCTTATTTCAGGATGTCAGAGCCGCGTATGGCTGTATGCTGAATTGAAAGATGGGAAGATGATACTGACTGCCGATAGCGATGCCGTCATTACTAAAGGTATTATCAGTCTGCTTGTCAGCGTTCTGTCTAATCATACACCTGCTGAAATACTGGAGGCAAAATTGAATTTTCTGGAACAAATCGGGCTGAAAGAACATTTGTCGCCAACACGAGCAAACGGACTTTCGTCAATGGTCAGGCAAATAATGCTGTATGCCCGTGCTTTTCAAATCAAGTTAAAACAAGAATAAAATGACAGCCGAAGAAAAACGAGTGTTGGAAGAAAAAATCATAAATGTTTTAAAAAATATCTATGATCCGGAAATCCCGATTAACATTTACGAACTCGGATTGATTTATGAACATAAAGTGGACGATGAGGGAAACGTGAAAGTGGTTATGACTCTCACGGCACCTAATTGTCCGGTGGCTGATGTGATGCCACAGCAGGCAAAAGAGGAAATCTCTTACCTTACCGGCGTGAAAAGTGTGGATGTGGAGATTACTTTCGATCCGCCCTGGGATCAGGATATGATTTCGGACGAAGCTAAGCTGGAACTGGGTCTTTTGTAAAATAGTTACACTTCTCTATTATTTTTTTCAAAAAACGGAATAACAATGTCTTATCAAAATATATTGCAGACCATTGGCAACACGCCTCTGGTAAAAATCAATCATCTCAATCCCAATCCGAAGGTAATGATTTATGCCAAACTCGAAGGGTTCAATCCCACAGGAAGTATCAAAGACCGTATTGCATTGAAAATGATTCAGCAGGCGGAAGCGGAAGGTTTGCTCACCAAAGGGAAAACCATTCTGGAAGCCACCTCCGGAAATACCGGTATCGGGCTGGCCATGATTGGAAATATCAAAGGCTATCATGTGGAGATAGTGATGAACAGCAAAGTTTCAGTGGAAAGGAAAAAGATTATTCAGGCTTTCGGTGCAAAACTTACCTTGGTTGATACCGAAGGAACCGATGGTGCCATTCAGAAAGCGCGGGAACTGGCAGCTGCATACCCCGACAAGTATTTCATGCCCGACCAGTTCAGTAACTATTTCAACAAACTGACACATTATAAAACTACCGGCGAAGAAATCTGGCAGCAAACCAACGGACAGGTCGATTATTTCGTCTCTGCCATCGGTACTTCCGGAACCATCATGGGGGTGGGGAAAGCGCTTAAAGAAAACAATCCGAGAATTAAAATTGTAAGTGCTCATCCTGTGCGCGGCCATTATATTCAGGGATTGAAAAATATGGAAGAAGCGTTGGTGCCTTCCATTTACGACCCGTCTAAAATTGATGAAACCGTTATGATTGAAACGGAAGAGGCTTACGAAATGACCCGGCAGATCATCCGCAAAGAGAGTATTTTTGTGGGGATGAGCAGCGGCGGCGCTATGGTGGCAGCCATCGAAACAGCTAAAAAAGCCGAAAAGGGAAACATTGTGGTCATTTTTCCCGACAGGGGTGAAAAATATCTGAGCACATCTCTTTTCGCCTGATTGCCAATATTCTGCATTTGTAAAATCAAACAATTTTGAAAAAGTTTAAATAAATAGTTGTCAGTTTCAAAAAACTTTTACATTTGTCCCCATGATTATGGATGGTTACAGCAACATAAGGATACTTATTCTAACAGCACTTATTATTATGAAGTGTTGAAAGGGGTTTTTGTAAAATGTTGCTAAAAAGATACAAACTTCCCGCCTTAAAACGGGAAGTTTTTTTTTGTAACAAATTGAAATAGAAAATCAAATTCACAATATTATGAGTGATAAAATAATTGTTTTTGACACAACCCTCAGGGATGGTGAACAGGTTCCCGGTTGTCAGTTGAATACCGTGGAAAAAATTGAAGTAGCGAGAGCACTCGAATTGCTGGGTGTTGACGTGATTGAAGCCGGATTTCCCATTTCCAGCCCGGGAGATTTTCATTCGGTAGTTGAAATTTCAAAAGCTGTTTCCGATCCGATCATTTGCGGCCTGACACGCGCCATTGAAAAAGATATTGAAGTAGCTGCCGAAGCACTGCAATATGCCAGACACAAACGAATTCACACAGGCATCGGCACATCGCCTTACCATATCAAATACAAGTTGAATTCTACCCCCGATAAAATTCTGGAACGTGCTGTTGCAGCGGTGAAGTACGCTAAGAAGTTTGTGGAAGACGTGGAGTTTTATGCCGAAGATGCCGGTCGTAGCGACAATGTCTACCTCGCTAAAGTGGTGGAAGCCGTTATTGCTGCCGGTGCCACGGTGGTCAACATCCCCGATACAACCGGTTACTGCCTGCCGAATGAATTTGGAGAGAAGATCCGTTACCTCATGGAACATGTTTCCAATGTGCATAAAGCCGTTATCTCCACCCATTGCCACAACGACCTCGGAATGGCTACCGCCAACACCATCGAAGGTGTACTCAATGGCGCGAGGCAGGTAGAAGTTACCATCAATGGTATTGGCGAACGTGCCGGGAACACCTCACTGGAAGAGGTGGTGATGATTTTAAAAAGTCACAAAGATCTTCCTGTTTTCACGGAAATTAATTCCAAACAAATTTACAAAACCAGCAGGCTTGTATCATCTCTTATGAACATGCCGGTGCAGCCTAACAAGGCCATCGTAGGCCGAAACGCCTTTGCTCATTCTTCCGGAATTCATCAGGATGGTGTATTGAAAAACCGCGAAAACTACGAAATTATCAACCCGAAAGATGTGGGTATTAAAGAGTCGAGTATAGAACTGACGGCACGCAGCGGAAGGGCAGCGCTGACACACCGGCTGAAAAATCTGGGTTACAGTTTTGCCAAAAAAGAAATTGATAAAATTTACGACCGTTTTCTCACCCTTGCCGACAAAAAAAAGGACATTAAAGATGATGACCTGCGTGCATTGATCGGGAAAGCTTCCAACAAAGAGAAAGCCATAAAACTGGAATTGTTACAGGTCGTTTGTGGAAAGTCAGCCGTTCCTATGGCCACAGTGCGGCTGAAAATAAATAATGAAATCCATTCGGCTACCGCTTCGGGTAACGGCCCCATCGATGCCGCTTTTTCAGCCGTAAAACAGCTTATCAAACGAAAGGTTAATCTGGAAGAGTTTCTGATTCAGGCTATTACACGCGGTAGCAATGACCTCGGAAAAGTACATGTGCAGATTGAGAACCGGGGAAAACTTTACTACGGATTTTCGGCAAGTACCGACATCATCACCGGTGCAGTGGAAGCTTTTGTAGATGCAATTTCAAAAATCATTTAAAAATTTATTGTTTATGAAACCAAAAACCTTATTCGATAAAATATGGAACAGCCACGTGGTTGATTCCATTCCGGACGGGCCTGATGTATTATATATCGACCGTCATTATATCCATGAAGTTACCAGCCCGCAAGCTTTTACCGGTTTACGCAAAAGAAGCATCCCCCTTTTTCGTCCCAAACGAACTCTTGCCACGGCCGATCACAACATTCCGACAGAGCATCAGGAAAGGCCTATTCGCGAAGAGCTTTCCCGCATTCAGGTGGAAACGCTGTCGAAGAATTGCAAAGATTTCGGTGTGGAACTTTACGGACTGGGACATCCATACAACGGCATTGTCCACGTGATTGGAGCAGAACTGGGATTTACACAACCCGGCATGACCATTGTTTGCGGCGACAGCCACACTTCTACGCATGGCGCATTCGGAAGCATCGCCTTTGGCATTGGCACCAGCGAAGTGGAGATGGTTTTTGCCAGCCAGTGCGTGTTGCAGCCCAAGCCGAAAAAGATGCGTATCAATATTGAAGGTAAGTTGAGGAGAGGAGTTACAGCCAAAGATATTATCCTTTACATTATTTCACAGATTTCGGCCAGCGGCGCCACCGGTTATTTCGTGGAGTATGCCGGCAGGGCCATTCGCAGCCTGAGTATGGAAGCACGTATGACCATCTGTAATATGAGCATCGAAATGGGTGCCCGCGGCGGGCTGATTGCACCTGATGAAACTACTTTTGCGTATATGGAAGGCCGTGAATTTGCTCCCCAAGAAAAAGAATGGGACATCGCACTCGAAAAGTGGAAAACACTGAAAACCGATCCGGATGCTGTTTTTGATAAAGAGCTAAATTTTAAAGCGGAAGACATCCGGCCAATGATAACTTACGGAACCAACCCGGGCATGGGAATGGCCATAAAAGGAACCATCCCGCATTTGGAAGATATTCCAAAAAGCGAGCAACTCTCTTTTCAGAAAGCACTGAAATACATGGATTTTGAACCAGGAATGAAACTCGAAGGCTATCCCATCGATTATGTTTTCCTTGGCAGCTGCACTAATGGTCGCATTGAAGATATCCGTGCTTTTGCTTCACTCGTAAAAGGGAAGAAAAAGGCGGAAAGCGTAACCACATGGATTGTGCCCGGCTCCAGACAAGTGGAAAAGCAAGCTTATGCAGAAGGACTTGTGAAAATTTTAGAAGAAGCCGGTTTTGCGTTTCGTCAGCCCGGATGTTCGGCTTGCCTCGCTATGAATGAAGACAAGATTCCTGCCGGAAAATACGCTGTTTCCACCTCTAACAGGAATTTTGAGGGAAGACAAGGCCCGGGTGCCCGTACTTTGCTGGCCAGCCCACTCACTGCCGCTGCAGCTGCCATTACCGGCAAAATCACCAACCCGGCCGATTTAATGTAATTATATTTCAATTTAAAGAATACGACTATGGCTATTGATAAATTTGAGATTCTGACTTCTACCTGTGTTCCGCTTCCGGCGGAAAATGTGGACACCGACCAGATTATTCCCGCAAGATTCCTGAAAGCTACTTCCCGTGAGGGTTTTGGCGAGAATCTTTTCCGCGACTGGCGTTATGATAAACAAAATACGCCGGTGAAGGATTTTGTGCTCAACAATTCAAAATATTCAGGAAAAATTCTCGTTACAGGGAAAAACTTTGGTAGCGGTTCCAGTCGCGAACATGCTGCATGGGCTATTTTTGATTATGGTTTTCGTGTGGTGGTTTCCAGCTTTTTTGCCGATATTTTTAAGAATAACGCCATGAACAACGGCTTGCTGCCGGTACAGGTTTCCGAAACCTTTTTGAAAAATATTTTTGAGGAAATTGAAAAAGATGCTGCCACAGAACTACAAGTCAATCTTGAAAAACAGGAAATCAAACTTCTCGCCACCGGCGACAAAGAAACTTTTGACATCAATCCGTACAAAAAATTGTGTTTCCTTAATGGCTACGATGATATTGATTTTCTTTTAAGCAAAAAAGAGAAAATCATTGCATTTGAACAACAGAGAAAGGACTGATTATGAGTCGTCTTGAAATAATGGATACTACCCTGCGGGATGGCGAACAAACGCAGGGCATTTCGTTTTCGCCGGGTGAAAAACTTCAGTTAGCGAAGTTTTTTCTCACGGAACTCGGTGTGGACAGGGTAGAGATAGCCTCTGCCCGTGTTTCAAAAGGCGAATTGAAAGGAGCGGAGAAAATTGCCCGTTGGGCCGCCGAAGTAGGAAAACTCGGCAAGGTGGAAGTACTGGGATTTATTGACAACGGCCAATCGGTTGAATGGATTAAGAATGCCGGGTTAAAAGTCGTTAACCTGCTTAGCAAAGGGTCGTTACGCCATTTGGAAAAACAGCTTAAAAAAACGCCCGAAGAGCATGTTAAAGAGATAAGAAGGGAGGTGGCGTTGACCCGTGAAGCCGGTATTGATGTGAATATTTATCTTGAAGACTGGTCAAACGGGATGTTGCTTTCGCCCGACTATGTTTTTTACATGATGGATGCCCTGAAAGAGGAAAACATCAAGCGGTTTATGCTTCCTGATACGCTGGGTATATTAAACCCTGACCAAACTTACACACTGTGTAAAAAGATGACGGAAGCCTATCCTTTGCTTCATTTTGATTTTCATGCTCATAATGATTATGACCTTTCGGTAGCCAATGTCCTTGCTGCCGTAAAGGCTGGTGTAAAAGGGATTCACACCACTGTCAACGGACTTGGTGAACGTGCCGGAAATGCTCCGCTATCCAGTGTTATCGGTATTTTACACGATCATTTAAAAATGAAAACAGGCATAAGGGAAGAAAATATAAACAAAGCCAGCATGCTCGTAGAACGTTTTTCAGGTATTCGTATTCCGGTGAACAAACCCATTGTGGGTGAGAATGTTTTTACCCAGACTTCAGGTATTCATGCCGATGGCGATAGCAAAGACAATCTTTACTACAACGATTTACTGCCCGAACGTTTTGGCCGTGTACGCAAATACGCTCTCGGTAAGCTGTCCGGTAAAGCCAGCATCAAAAAAAATCTGGAAACCCTCGGTTTTCATCTTGATGAGGAAGCACTGAAACAGGTTACCCAAAAAATTATTGAACTGGGCGATAAAAAAGAGCGTGTTACCGCAGATGATTTGCCGTATATCATTGCCGATGTGCTGGACAACGGATTGAAGCACAAACAAATTTTCATCAGAAATTATAGCCTGACACTTTCAGCGGGTATGCGTCCTATGGCCCATATTCGGGTACAAATTAAAGACAGTTTGCACGAAAACAGCTCTGTGGGCGATGGGCAATACGATGCTTTTATGAAAGCCTTATGGAAAATATACGATGACATTGGAAAAGAAAAACCGGTGCTAATAGATTATCGGGTTACCATTCCTCCCGGAGGTAAAACCGATGCGTTGGTAGAAACTATCATTAAATGGGAATTTAGGAACCGTACCATTACCACAAAAGGGCTGGATGGCGACCAGACAGTGGCGGCCATCAAAGCCACGGAGAAAATGCTGAACATTATTGAACAATAAAATAAATTTGAATAACTACGACTTTAGATTTGTAGAAAAAAATATGAAAATATGAAAATGAAAATAGCTGTCTTGTCGGGTGATGGTATTGGCCCGGAAATCGTTGAGCAGGGAATAAAAGTTTGTAAAGCCATTGGCGCCAAATTCAACCACAAAATGGAATTTGAAGAAGCACTTGTGGGAGCCTGTGCCATTGATGCCACTGGAAACCCCTTTCCGGATGAAACATTTGAGTTGTGTAAAAATTCTGATGCGGTACTTTTCGGTGCCATTGGTGATCCAAAATACGATAATGATCCCAAGGCCAAAGTACGACCGGAACAAGGACTGCTGGCCATGCGCAAGAAGTTGGGACTCTTTGCCAACGTCCGTCCGGTAACCACTTTCAGCTCACTGTTGGATAAGTCCCCTTTGCGGCGTGACTTAGTGGAAGGTGTTGATTTTGTAGTGCTTCGCGAGCTTACCGGTGGCATCTATTTCGGCAAACCACAGGGACGTTCTGAAGATGGTAACACAGCTTATGATTCATCGGTTTACCACCGATACGAAATTGAACGTATCGTACGGCTGGCTTGTGATTATGCTATGAAGCGCGACAAGCGACTGAGTGTAGTGGATAAAGCCAATGTGCTCGCTACTTCGAGACTGTGGCGCGAGGTGGCGGCAGAAGTCGGGAAAGAATATCCCGAAGTACAGATGGATTTCATGTTTGTAGACAATGCTGCCATGCAACTCATCCAGTGGCCCGGGAAATTTGATGTGATGGTAACCGAAAACATGTTTGGCGACATCCTTACCGATGAGGCCAGCGTGATTACCGGTTCGTTGGGATTGCTGCCATCGGCTTCCATTGGACAATTAACTTCGGTTTTTGAACCTATCCACGGTTCTTATCCGCAAGCCAAAGGCAAAAACATTGCCAATCCGCTGGGAACCATTCTTTCGGTGGCCATGATGATGGAATATGCCTTTAAACTAAATAAAGAAGCTGCTTTGGTTCGGGAAGCGGTGGAAAAATCGATGGAAAATAATTTCGTAACGGAAGACCTATCCAAAGTTCATCCACGTTCTACTTCTGAAGTGGGCGACTGGATTGCAGATTATATTTTGAAGAAATAAAAAGATTGTATTTTGCGCGCCTGCCGGCGCGCAAAATATGAATAAGTAGTAACTACACGAAAACTCCGGTTTTTAAATGTGCTTAGTCAGATAGAAGCAATCGAAATATTGGAACACGGGAATTTACTAAAGAAAATGACAACGTTTCAATATGTATCCAACAGCTTGTCTCGCCTAAGGCGGAAAGAGATTGGCGTTTTCTGGCAAGCACTAAGTAACGACTATCCAAATTTGTAGGCGATGCCAAACCCGCCGCGGGGATAGTTCCAGTCAATGTTGTCGCAGGCTATCCGGCAGGTGCCACATTCCACACAGGCTTCGTAATTTATTTCAATGCGTCCGGTATTTTCGTTTTGTTCGTAAACAGCACAGGCACAGACAAACAAGCATTGTTTCAATTCACAGGATTCACAAACGGAGATATCTTTTATCACAAGATGCGAACCGCCGGATTCATCTGTTTTATAGCCATTCAGGTATAATTTATCTTCTACTTTCATGCCATATTCCTCCATAATTTAAACAGGTCTTTCACAAGATGGCCAATCCCTATCTCTTTTTTTACACTCTTCCAGATTAATTTCTCTTTGTCTTTTATGGGAACGCCATCCACATTTAACATCTCGAAAGCAGCCTGATTTAATAACTTGGGATATTGTTGCAGCAGCCGCTTGTTGGTTTGCAGCAAGTCGGGAACACCTTTGTACTTTTTAAGATCTTTCAGCACAAAACTATTCTGAAGTTTTGTTACGTATAAAGAAAGAGACTTCTCTGAAAAATCACCTTTTTTAGCGGCTTCAAGATAGGTTTCGGCAGCAAATTTCCCGGAGGTAATGGCAAGGTTTGAGCCTTCCCTGTGAATGGCATCTACCATCATGGCCGAATCTCCGGCAATCATCACACCGTTTCCCACAAGTTTCGGCATTTCTTTATAGCCTCCTTCGGGAATCAGATGAGCCAAAAACTCTTTGGTTTCTCCTCCTTCGATGAGCGGAGCCACGGAAGGATGTTTTTTCAGTTGTTCTATGAGGTCATTGGGATTGAGCTTGTTTTTGAGAACATCTTTCAAAACCATGCCAACACCAAGTGAAACAGATTTTTTATTGGTATAGAGAAAAGCCATGGTTTCTCCATTAAAATAACTTCCTGTCATTTCGATGGTTACACCCTCGTCTCCTTTGATATTAAACCGGTCGTTGATGACGTTCTCGTCCAGTCCAATCACTTCTTTTACGGCAATGGCCACTGATTCGGGTTTGATCTTTTTTCTGAGACCCATAGCCTTGGCAAAAAGAGAATTAACCCCATCAGAAGCAATGACACAGTTGGCGAATACATCGCCCTGAGGACGATCTGTTTTTACGCCAATAACTTTTCCGTTTTCCATCAGCGGCGCTCTTACCACGGTATTGTTAATTATCAAAGCCCCTGCTTTTTCGGCTTCGCCGGCAAGCCATCGGTCAAATTTTGCTCTGAAAACAGTATGGCAGTTGTAGGGTTTCTCGTTGAATAATTCGTTTTTATGATTAAACCCCACCGAAGAATGTGCATCAAGTATCCACATTCGCTGGTCGATAATATGTCTTTCTACAGGTGCTTTTCCCGGAAATTCATCTACAACATCTTTCATGCAATCGCTGTAAAAAACGCCTCCCATAACATTTTTTGAGCCGGGAAACTTTCCTCTTTCCAGAACAATTACTTTAACTCCTGCTTTGGCGAGGACAATGGCTGCCGAGAGACCGGCCGGTCCGGCGCCTACAATTATCACATCATATTTTAGTTTACTGCTCATTTTTAACGGGAGTTAATTTTTGTTCTTTTAATTCCGAAATCAGCCTGGGAACGAACTTAATGGCATCTTCAACAATGCAATAGGTGGAAACATCAAAAACAGGAGCTTCTTCATCTACGTTAATTGAAATAATGATATCTGAAGTTTGCATGCCTACCAAATGTTGGATAGCACCCGATATGCCACAGGCAATGTACAACTTGGAATGAACCGTTTGTCCTGTTTGTCCTACCTGCCTCGACTGGGGCACATATCCCAACTCAACAGCTTTTCTGGAACCTGCCCATGTACCACCGAGTAACGCCGCAAGTTCCTTAATCATATTAAAATTTTCCTTGTTTCCCATTCCTTTGCCTCCGGCAACGATGACATCGTAGAAACCAAGGTTAATGTTGCCTTCTGAGGAAACGACTTTTTTCAGGATCTTTTTAACAATTTGATCTTCTGTGATGTTTGTTTTTTCTCTTATGATTTCCCCCTCTTTGGGCTGTTCAACAGGAACGGCTTTAAAAACACCCGGTCTCACTGTGGACATCTGCGGCCTATCTTTCGGACAAATGATGGTAGCCATCAAACTTCCACCAAAAGTGGGGCGTGTCATCATCAGGTTACCGGTTTCCGGATCAATTTCCTGTTTTGTGGTATCTGCTGTAAGGCCGGTTCTTAATTCCGTGGCAACGGTTCCCGAAAGGTCGCGTCCCTGTGTGGTGGCACCGATAAGAAATATTTCGGGTTTGTACTTTCGTACTAATCCGGAAAGTGCATCGCGAAAAGGTTCGGTTCTGTAATCTTTAAAGACGTCTTCTTCAATAATATAAAACATATCGGCACCAAACCTGAAAGCTTCTTTTGCAAGATGGGAAACCGATTTCCCAATGGAAACGGCACCCACCTGACATCCCAGTTTGTCTGCCAGTTCGCGGGCTTTGGTTAACAACTCAAAAGAGACCGAATGGGCTACCCCTCCGGTTTGTTCAACAAATACCCAAATATTTTTATAAAGGGACAATGCCTCTTTTTCTTTTTCGGTTAATTCATTCACTTTGGCCATATTATCAATCTTTTTTCAAAAACGGGATTAAGATGTGGGAAGTCTTTTGGGAAAGTTCTTCAACAGAACCGGTAAGCGTCTCCCCTCGTTGTCGTTTTTCGGGTGTGAACGCTTTTTTAACCTTGGTTGGAGAGTGTCTCAAACCACACTGTTCCCTGTCAAGATTAACATTTTCGCTGGACAGCATCTCTATTTTTGTTTTGGCCGCTTTGATTAACCATGGCAAAGGGGCATGCGAAAGTTCATTTAAAGTCTCTTCTACGGTAAAAAATGCCGGTAGCGGAACCTGTAATGTTTCTTGTCCGAATTCGGTCAGCCGGGTGGCAAGCGCCTGCTTTTTGTCAAAATCTACATTATCCAGTTTCATTAAGTAGGTTACCAGCGGGATGTCGAACCGGGTGGCAATACCTGGCCCTGTCTGAGCGGTATCTCCGTCAATGGCTTGTTTGCCGGCAAAGAAAAGGTCAACTTCACCTTCCAGCTCAATGACTTTTCTGGCTCCTTCGTAAAGAGCGTAAGAAGTGGCCAGTGTATCCGAACCGGCAAACACACGATCGGACAACAGATATGCCTTGTCAGCTCCCCGCGACAAGCACTCTTTAAGTGCTTCGGTGGCCTGAGGAGGCCCCATGGTAATAACCGTTACTTTTCCACCGTATTCTTCCCTTAGCCTCACTGCTTCTTCGACAGCGTGGGCCTCAAAAGGATTCAGGATGGCCGGAACGCCTTCCCTGATCAGTGTTCCCGTTTCATAGTTCACTCTAACCTGTGAAGCATCGGGAACTTGTTTTATAAATACCAAAGCATGCATAAATAGTGCTTTATCAAAATTTAAGAACCTGTTCATTGTTTAACAGTTGCAAATGTAAAAAAGTTCCTTAGAAAAAATATATAAGAAACCTTAAATATTTGAGATTGAGAGGTTGATAAAGATTTTTGCCGCTTTAAAATCGTACATAATCTGTTGTTATTAAATAGTTTGAGTTGGTTATATAGTCTGTATCTAAAAAACATTATACCTATTGTCGGGATGACTGATTGGCGACACAAATCCAACCGTTTGTCGCGCCTCAGGCGAAAGAGTTTGGCATTTCCTTACAGCCACTTAGGGTTTGTTACGAAATAAGTTCTCCGAATCAGGAAAAGTTATTTTGTTCGATAACAAGACAAAAAATGCAGGCATAGCAAAGCTAAGACGAGGCTTTTTAACGAAGTTAGCGGGCAAACTAATGAGTATAAACGGAGTAGTTATTTCTTAACAAGCCCTTAGTAAGAATTTACAGGATTTCAACAAGTTCAATTATCTTTGTCCGAAACAAAACGCTATGGAATTTTATAAACTCATTCAAACCCGCGAAACCATCAGAATTTACGATACGGACAGAAAAATTGACAAGGAAGTTATAAATCGTATTCTCGAAGCTGGCAGACTGGCTCCTTCGGCATCGAACCGTCAGCCATGGACTTTTCTGGTTGTTTCCTCCGACAATAAACTGGAAGAAGTTAAAGCATGTTATCCGCGTGAATGGTTCCTAAAGGCTCCTCATGTTATAGCAGTCGTTGGCGACAAAGCCAGAGCGTGGGTACGCCCTGCAGATGGGTACAATTCCATTGAAACCGACCTTGCCATTGCTATGGATCATATGATACTGGCAGCCGAAAATGAAGGAATCGGAGCTTGCTGGATCATCGCTTTTGATTATGAGAAGCTTTCTAAAGCGCTGGAGCTAAAACAGAACGAGGTCGTCTATTGCATAGCAGCCATGGGTTATCCTCCGGAAGGTTTCCAAAAGCATGAGAATAAAAAGCGGAAGCCACTGAAAGAAATTGTGAGGTACTTGTACAAATTTTTGTTGTGTAAATTGCCTATAAATAAATTCGCAGGCAGAAAATTGAGTCATCCCTAACGGGACTTTATCGTAGTCCCGTTAGAAACGAATTCAAAAATGCAGCATTGGACTTTAGTCCAAAACAGCACGGGGCAATGACCATCGGCCATTGCCCCGTGCTGTCTTCAGTAAAACAAAAGATTATTTGTCTTTGCCATTTCCGAAAACCAGGATTTCGTTGGCCACTACTTCGGTGATGTAATGTTTGTTGCCTTCTTTATCGTCGTACGAGCGGTTTACCAGTTTCCCCTGAATGGCGGCCTCTTTGCCTTTGTTCAGAAGTTTCTCTGCAATTTCGGCAGTTTTTCCCCAAGCTACGATGTTGTGCCATTGGGTTTCGGTTACACGTTTGCCTTCGCTGTCGTTGTAATAATCATTGGTAGCAAGAGAGAAACGAGCCATGTGGCGGTTTTCGCCAAAAGTTTTCATTTCAGGGTCATTGCCGAGGTGTCCGATCAGTGTTACTGAATTTCTTAAAGTTGTCATGATAGTAAGATTTTAATGAATAAATAAGTTAATTTGTTTCTGCCTGCATGTAGCGATAAAATTTCTTCTTTTGCGTATGCGACAGGATGTTTTAAGAACGACAGGACAAAAGTATATCAGACCGGATGGGTTATTCGGTTAATAACCATTTACTTCCGTTTAACATTCGTTTGTAATCGGTTGTAAATGGATATAGCACTGATATTTAGATTATTGTATATTTCTATGAGATACAAAGAAAATCAGGAATTGGCCTTTCAAATTGATTTTTTAAGGTGTGTTTGAATTACCGGAGAAGAATAGAATTTTCAAACAGGCTTAAAGAAATGATCATGTATTTTAACATGGAAATCATACGAAGAGCTGTTTTGGTAAACCCGATTTGATGTCGCCAAATTGTATAAATTTATCCCGCCATTGGTGTGCGGTTAATTGTTGTTGAAGGCTGTTGTTAATAGTTGAATAATTCCACCGGCCCATAAAAAGCTAAGATGTTATGAAAAGTTCAGTCCGGTTTGCTTTCTTTTTCTCTGTTGTCTTGTTGTTGTACGGACTTGTCAATTATTATATCATCCGTAATGGCATGTTTTTGTTTTCGGCCAACCATGCTGCAAAATGGGCATGGACTCTTTCCATTATCTTTTTTGCAGCGTCTTTCCCCGCAGGCAGGTGGATTGAAAAAGTTTATCCCGGAAGATTTTCAACAGTTTTAATATGGATAGGCGCTTTTTGGCTGGGAATTATGATTTATTTGTTCCTTCAATTGTTACTTATTGACCTCGTAGTAATTTTCAACAAAATATTCCATTTTTTACCGTCATGGTTTTACCAACATCCTGCAAGAATCCGTAACCTCATTGCCCTGATTGTCGCTTCCGCTACTATTATTTTCGTGGCCGGAGGATTTATAAACACATGGTTTCCTAAAGTAAAAACACTAAATCTTACCATTGACAAAAAGGCTGGTAAGTTAAAAACATTGCATGTGGTGGCTTTTTCTGATATGCATTTAGGCACTTTGATCGGAAAGAATAAGCTTTTCCGCCTTGTTAGCAAGGTAAACAGCCTTGATCCGGATATTATTCTTGTTCCGGGCGATATCATTGACGAGGATGTCGGTCCGGTAGCCAGAGGAGGCGCAGGCCTTCTGCTACAGCAGTTTAAAGCCCGCTATGGTACTTATGCCGTTACCGGAAATCACGAATATATCGGAGGTGTGGATGTCGCCAGAACATTTCTCACCCAAAACGGAGTAACGTTGATAAGCGATACTGCCCTGCTGATTGACGACAGTTTTTATGTTGCCGGAAGGGAAGACCGTTCGATGAGCTGGTTTGGTAAGAAAAGACGCAAATCTTTAGAAGTAATCGTTGAAGACGTGCAAAAAGAACTTCCGCTCATTTTACTCGACCACCAGCCTTTCTATCTGGAACAAGCCAGGCAAAACAGCGTTGATTTGCAACTTTCCGGACACACGCATCACGGGCAATTATGGCCTTTTAACGGAATTACCAGAATAATTTATGAGCGCAGCCGGGGATACCTCAAAATGGGAAATACACATTACTATGTTTCCTGCGGAGTTGGTGGCTGGGGGCCGCCCATTCGCACAGTCAGCAGGCCTGAAATTTTAAATATTTATCTTCATTTTAACCATACATAAAATATGATTTCAACGAAAAATCGCTCTGTCTCAAATGGACAAAAGCAGATTACTTCTGTTTGCGCCCTATAATTCTGTTTGAAAGTGCCGGCTTATATTTCAACGGAATATCGGGGATACCGTTTCCATTTACATCTTTTAAATGTTGCATATACCTGACCACTCCCAGCCACTCGGTCCCTATCTGAATTTCTTTTTTGTTTTTGTCAAAATCTATGAGGGCATTATTGATATTATGAACAGGCTTCCCGTCTTCAAATTTTGGCACAACATTTACCAGCCCGTGGCTGAGTTTTTTTACCCTTCCAATGAAACCAAGGAGGTATGTGTCGGCGGTTATGCTGTATAGTTTGGGATTCTTTTTGGAAAGGTCGATGGCTTTCCCGTTCATGACGATTTTATAAACTCTTCGCAGCATAATTTTTTTAGGGTTGTAATATACTTTAATCCCGGAAACAAAAACGTAGCTGTCATCGCCTTTTGATAACAACAGCACTTCCATAAGGTTTTTAAGTTCATGGCCTGTAATATATATTCTGGCCAAGGATATCCCCGAAGGCTGTCATTTCCCCATCCTAACGGGAAAATCCTGAAGATGTCCGGAACGGTGATAACGCCTGTTTTGCCTTTTAAAATATTATCACGAACGACACCTGAAGCAAGAAGTTCCACATCGGTGCCACCACCATCCGTGTCAACATAATTTCTTGTTGCATCAGCCAAAAATACGCCCAGGTCGGTATCCTGATAACCATTTTTGTTGTGTTTTAGTAAACTGAATGAAGTCTCTGCAATGGGTTCTCTGTAGTTAAGGTGAACCGGTTCAAGGAATTTTTTATCAATTACATTTTTAATGTAATGGTTCATTTCAGCGTTTATCTTTTCGTCTCCTTTAATTTTATCGTTTATGGGAATCAGCTTATAATGATAGCCGGCAATCTTTCCGTCTTTCACCATAATATTGAGCCTTCCCAAGTAGTGAAGAAAAGCACCGGTTTGTACTATCAAAGTGTTCCTTACTTTGAATGGCCGGGGAACAACCACATGAGTGTGGGCGCTGATGATAATATCAATATCCTTTACTTTTTTGGCCAGTTTTACATCTTCGCCGTAAAAACCGGTTTTCCCATCAGGATTTCCATTGGCAGGTTCCGGAGTCATAAGTCCTGAATGGTAGTAAAAAGCGCCTTTAGGATATACACCGCTGTGTGACAGAACGATAACCAAATCAACATGCTTCTTCGTTTTCAGCATTTTGGCCAGTCTCTTCACCGTTTTAATCTGGTTCTCCACTTGCACCGGAGCTTTCAGGGGAGCCACATCGGCAGCATCTTTGCCCAATATTCCGATAATACCGATCTTAATACCTTTTACATTAACAATGGCATAGGGTAAAATGGTCTTATCTTCAAACAGCTTTGCCAGCTTATTGTCTTTAGGGGAGTTAGGGACGGGAACCAGATTTGAAGAAATAATCTGAGGTAATCCACCCCGTTTTTTTGCTGCAATAATATCGTCTGCCAGGGCATTAGGTCCATAATCAAACTCATGATTTCCAATAGTAGTAAATTCAAATCCCATAGCTTTCATTAAGGAGAGCTGGAAACCGGGTTCAGGTTGGGAAGGATTAAATAAAGACCCCATAAAAAAGTCACCGGCATCTAAAATCAGTGTGCCATCCGGATTTTTTGCCTTCTGTTGTTTCAGCAAGGTAGCAAGGCGGGCAAACCCTCCCATCACACCACTGCCATTGTTAATAATAAGCGGAGTGTAATCAGCCTGTGGGCCGTCTCCGTTAATTCTCGAATGGATATCGTTGGTATGCAAAATAGTAATATTTTGCGCATTCAGGATGCCGAAAGTGGCAAATAATAAGATGACTAAAAGCGATAGTTTAATTGTTTTCATTTTCTACATCATTTAAAAAAACAGGCAGACTCGTCCGTTTCTCAGGCAGCTGATGCCCAAAATTACGTAATTAATTCCGAATGGTATTATAGAATCGTTCAATTACTAAAAAAACTCATAACCGTTCAGGTCGAAGCAGACCTGTGCGGTGGCGACATGTAAGGTTGAATAGGTTTCATCCACCTTTCAGGTTTTGATCAACCTGAAAGGAGAATTGGAACTTTAAAAGATGTAGAAGAAAGAATAAAAATACCGCAAGCAGGTAAACCTTTCAGGTCGAAGCAGACCTGTGCGGTGGCGACCTGAAAGGTTGAATAGGTTTCTTCCACTTTTCGGGTTTTGATCAACCTGAAAGGAGAATTAGAACTTTAAAAGATGTAGAAGAAAGAATGAAAACACCGCAAGCAGGTAAACCTTTCAGGTTTTGATCAACCTGAGAGGAGAATGATGATGGCCTGAAAAATTGAGTAAATGTTTCCACTATCTGTTTTCCCCTGCCTTATTGAATTTCACAGAATAGAAGATGGATTCAACCTGCAAAAGCAAATTACGTTTTTTGTGGTTGGGGTAATAGACGTAGCCGAACAGGGTTATTATCCGGTTGGTATTTTCGTCCAGAAAGGTATAGCTGATAAAAGGCCCGCCCATAAAATCATGCTCCACACGCCAGAGTCCGCGTATCTCAACAGCATAACAGGTTGGAAAATCTGTTATTAGCGAATCCTTTGGGACTACGAACTTCCGATCCAGCGACATGTACGAGCCACTCGTAGGCCCCGGTATATAATGCCTTTGGTAATTCTGAATTTGTGAAAGAATTTTATCGCGCGAAACCTGGATAGTGTCTTTATAAGGTTGTGAAAGAATGATAATACCCTGATTATAATTATTGGCCACGTGGCGAATCCACATAAAGTCAGATTTAGTTTTGGCCACATAAAATCCGGTAGGAACGCTCAATGTAAATGAAAAGTTCTGCTTAATCGCTTTCATAATCTTACTATCAAGAGAAGTCCGGAACACTTTCAAAATCCGCTGGCGTTCAGAAGAAAGATATTTTTCAATGAAATAATCCTTTTTTGCTTTAAAAACTTTCGCGAAAACTACAGGTGATGGGGCTGTGATGGTGAAAATAAGTTGTGGCACAGACCACCTGTCGTGGGTAACAACAATTTTAGGCTCTTTGACTTTCGGATCGATATTAACGAAAAGGATATTGCGTTGTTTTTTAAAGAGATTATTAAAATCTGTTTTTCTGATATGCAGAAGTTTAAAGATAGGTTCTGCCTGGGGCAAGCCATATACATCGGCTGTGAAATATTTTTTTATAGATTGTCCGATCTGATTTTCCCACTGTTGCTGATTTTGAGTAACTATTAGTATTTCAGTTGTACTGCCGATAGACATTGGCTTTCCACCGTTGTTTGTTTCATTGGTACAGGAGGTAAAAATAGATGGTACCAATAGCGTCAGTATGAAAAAATAAAATCTCCCTGATTTTGTCATTTTGAATTTTTTTATTGCTTTGATTGAATAACGCAAATCGGTGATTCATATTTTATTTAGAAAGAAAAAGTTTATCGAATGGTGTAAGCTTAGTTAACTGACAGATGCAATTTTAATTCTCTGTCCCGGACGCAGATGATGTGAGTTGTGGATGTTGTTCAGCCTT
>JAJRQN010000241.1 GCA_024280235.1 Bacteroidota bacterium
CAAAAGGATACCACTAACTCCGAAAAAGAAGCTGTTGAATATATCTATTTTCAGCTGCGTAACGCTTTGCCTCCCGATGAAGAAACTGCACGCAGCGTTTTTGACCGCCTTTTCTTTTCCGATAAACGTTATGACCTCGGAGAAGTTGGACGTTACCGAATAAACAAAAAACTGGAACTGAATACGCCCATGGATGTGCGTGTTCTTACCAAAGAAGATATTGTCCTCATTATCAAACACCTTGTCAAACTACTGAATCAGAAAACTATTGTTGATGACATCGACCACCTGAGTAACCGGCGTGTTCGTACTGTTGGTGAACAGCTTTATTCGCAGTTTGGTGTAGGACTTGCCCGTATGGCCCGTACTATTCGCGACCGTATGAATGTGAGAGATAACGAGGTGTTTACACCTACCGACCTTATTAATGCAAAGACATTGTCATCGGTTATCAACTCTTTCTTCGGAACGAATGCCTTGTCTCAATTTATGGATCAGACCAATCCGCTTTCCGAAATTACGCATAAACGGCGTATTTCTGCACTTGGACCTGGCGGTTTGTCCCGCGAAAGAGCCGGCTTTGAAGTCAGGGACGTTCATTACACACACTACGGACGGCTTTGTACCATTGAAACTCCCGAAGGTCCGAATATCGGATTAATTTCATCGTTATGTGTTTATGCCAAAATTAATCATCTTGGTTTTATCGAAACGCCTTATCGTAAAGTGGTAACCGGTATTATCGATTACAAACACAATCCGATTTATTTGAGTGCTGAGGAAGAAGAGGATAAAATTATTGCTCAGGCAAATACTGTTGTGGATGACGCCGGGACTTTTGTTAACGAAAAAGTGAAAGTTCGTTATCAGGCTGATTATCCCATTACACCCCGTGAGGAAGTTGACCTTATTGATATTGCTCCAAACCAGATTGCTTCTATTGCTGCTTCCAGTATTCCTTTCCTTGAACATGACGATGCTAACCGTGCTCTGATGGGATCAAATATGATGCGCCAGGCAGTGCCTCTGCTGAATCCGGAAGCGCCTATTGTAGGAACTGGTATTGAAGCCGATATTGCTCATGATTCACGTGTCTTGGTTATGGCCGAAGGCGATGGCGTAGTGGAATATGTGGATGCCAGAAAGATTATTATTCACTATTCGCGTGATGAAACAGAAAAACTTGTCAGCTTTGATGACGATGTTAAGGAATACACGCTGACAAAATTTCGGCGTACAAACCAAAATACTTCTATCAACCTACGTCCGATTGTGCGTCCCGGTGACAAAGTTTCCAAAGGACAGCCATTGTGCGAAGGTTATGGTACTCAGGGTGGTGAGCTTGCACTCGGACGTAACCTGAAGGTGGCTTTCATGCCATGGAAAGGTTACAACTATGAGGATGCCATCGTAATTTCTGAAAAGGTCGTAAAAGATGATATTTTTACTTCCGTGCATGTTGAAGAGTTTACGCTGGAAGTGCGCGACACCAAAAGAGGTATTGAAGAACTTACCAACGATATTCCAAACGTAAGTGCCGAGGCTACCAAAGACCTTGACGAAAATGGTTTGATTCGTGTGGGCGCCGAAGTGAATGAAGGTGATATCCTGATTGGGAAAATCACACCTAAAGGCGAAAGCGATCCTACTCCGGAAGAAAAACTGCTGCGTGCTATTTTTGGTGATAAAGCCGGAGATGTCAAAAATGCTTCTCTTAAAGCACCACCTTCACTGCAAGGAGTTGTTCTTAAAAAGGACTTGTTTTCCAGAGCTGTGAAAAGTTCTAAAAACAAAGCCAAAGAAAAGGAAATTATTGCTGCTCTGGACGAAGAATACAATAAGAAATTTGCTGAGCTGAAGTCCAAACTGGTTGATAAACTGACCGTTCTGGTTAGCAACCGTACTTCACAAGGTGTTACCAATGTGTTTGGTGACGTGGTTGTTCCTACCAAAACAAAGTTTACACAGAAGATACTCCACTCTCTGGAATATATTAACATTAATGCCAGTAAGTGGACTACCGACAGTGCGAAAAACGAGTTGATAAAGGTATTGCTCAACAATTATAACATCAAGTACAAAGAGTTACTTGGCGTGTATAACCGTAAGAAGTTTGTAGCAAGTGTTGGCGATGAACTTCCCAATGGAATTGTTCAGATGGCCAAGGTTTATATTGCCAAAAAACGTAAGTTGAAAGTGGGTGATAAAATGTCCGGCCGTCATGGTAACAAAGGAATTGTCGCGCGAATTGTTCGTGAAGAAGACATGCCGTTTATGGAAGATGGGACACCTGTTGATATTGTTCTGAATCCTCTTGGCGTACCTTCGCGAATGAACCTCGGACAGATTTACGAAACTGTTCTTGGTTGGGCAGGTAAAGTGCTGGGACTGAAATTTGCAACACCAATTTTTGATGGCGCAACGGAAGAGCAGATAAACGATTACATGAAGCAGGCAGGTTTGCCTGAATATGGGAGTGTTTATCTTTACGATGGAGGTACCGGCGATCGTTTTGACCAACCTGCAACTGTGGGATATATCTATATGATTAAACTTCATCACCTGATTGATGATAAAATGCATGCCCGTTCCATTGGGCCTTATTCCCTCATTACACAACAGCCATTGGGCGGTAAAGCCCAGTTTGGTGGACAGCGTTTTGGTGAGATGGGAGTTTGGGCACTGGAAGCTTTTGGCGCTGCCAACATTCTTCAGGAAATACTTACCGTGAAATCTGATGATGTAAATGGTAGGGCTAAAGCCTACGAAGCGATTGTAAAAGGCGAAAATATGCCTACTCCCGGAATGCCCGAATCATTCAATGTGCTCGTTAATGAGTTACGCGGGCTGGGATTGGAAATCAGCTTCGATAAGTAATTTAATTTGATTCTCATAAAATAAAAATCTGATATGGCTTTCAGACAAGATAGTAAAGTACCGGATAGTTTTAATAAAATAACCATCAGTCTTGCTTCGCCAGAGTCTATTCTGGAACGGTCGCATGGAGAGGTCTTAAAACCCGAAACCATCAACTACCGTACCTATAAACCTGAGCGTGACGGGCTTTTCTGCGAAAGGATTTTCGGCCCTGTGAAGGATTACGAATGTCATTGCGGAAAATATAAACGTATTCGTTACAAAGGTATCGTTTGCGACCGTTGTGGTGTTGAAGTTACCGAGAAAAAAGTAAGGCGTGAAAGAATGGGACACATTGAGCTTGTGGTACCCGTAGTTCACATTTGGTTTTTCCGCTCTTTGCCTAATAAAATTGGTGCTCTGCTCGGAATCCAGACTAAAAAACTGGAATCGATTATTTACTACGAACGTTATGTCGTTATCAATCCGGGAATAAAAGAAGTTGATGGCGTTAAAAAGATGGACTTCCTCACCGAAGAGGAATATCTGAATATCCTTGACACGATTCCGGCGGAAAATCAATATCTTGATGACACTGATCCGGATAAATTTATTGCAAAAATGGGTGCAGAGGCGGTACACGATTTGTTGATGCGTATCGATCTCGATAAAGAATCCTTCGAGTTGCGTCATAAAGCAAATACTGAGACCTCGCAGCAACGGAAAGCCGATGCCTTGAAGCGTCTTCATGTTTTTGAAGCTTTCCGCGATGCCCGCAAACGCAAAGAAAACCGTCCGGAATGGATGATCGTGAAGATCGTTCCTGTTATCCCTCCGGAGCTGAGGCCTTTGGTGCCATTGGATGGAGGCCGTTTTGCCACTTCCGATCTCAACGACCTCTATCGCAGAGTTATTATTCGTAACAACCGGCTGAAACGGTTGATCGAAATAAAAGCTCCCGATGTTATCATGCGTAATGAGAAACGTATGCTCCAGGAAGCTGTTGACTCCCTGTTTGACAATTCACGGAAATCAAGTGCCGTTAAAACCGACTCAAATCGTCCGTTGAAATCATTGAGCGACAGCTTAAAAGGAAAACAAGGACGTTTCCGTCAGAACCTTCTCGGAAAACGTGTTGACTATTCCGGTCGTTCGGTAATTATTGTCGGCCCCAAACTGAAGATGAACGAGTGTGGTCTGCCGAAAGATATGGCTGCCGAACTTTTTAAGCCTTTTGTAATTCGCAGACTGCTTGAGCGCGGCATCGTTAAAACGGTTAAATCAGCCAAAAAAATTGTGGAGAGAAAAGATGCCGTTGTTTACGATATTCTCGAAAATATCCTGAAAGGACATCCTGTTTTGCTAAACCGTGCTCCTACATTGCACCGCCTTGGGATTCAGGCTTTTCAGCCTATCTTGGTCGAGGGTAAGGCTATTCAGCTTCACCCGTTGGCCTGTACTGCCTTTAACGCTGACTTTGACGGTGACCAGATGGCTGTTCACTTACCTTTAGGAAATGCAGCAGTTCTTGAAGCACAGGTGCTGATGCTGGCTTCACATAATATCCTGAATCCGGCTAACGGCGCGCCTATTACCGTCCCTTCACAGGATATGGTTCTGGGATTGTATTATATTACCAAAGCACGGAAAAACACCGAAGCATTTCCTGTTAAAGGAGAGGGGATGACTTTCTATTCTCCTGAAGAAGTGCGTATTGCATACAATGAGAAACGTGTTGATATGCATGCCGTTATCAAAGTGAAAGTGGATGTAAAAGAAGATGGCAAACTTATTAACAAACTAATTGAAACGACTGTAGGACGCGTTCTTTTCAACGAAAAAGTACCTGCCGGATTTGGATTTATCAATAAATTGTTGACCAAAAAAGCACTTCGCGACATTATTAGCGACGTGCTGAAAGCTACCGGAAATGCAACTACCGCACAGTTTCTCGATGATATCAAAAACCTCGGATACCAAATGGCCTTTATCGGGGGACTTTCCTTTAGTCTTGGCAATGTGCGTGTTCCTGCTGTCAAAGAGGAACTGATCCAAAAAGCTGAGGAAGAGGTCGATGAGGTATTGAACAACTACAATATGGGGTTCATTACCAACAAAGAGCGGTATAACCAGATTATTGACATTTGGACACATACCAACTCAAGGCTTACAAATATTGTAATGAAGGAGCTGGCTGCTGATAATGACGGATTCAATCCCGTTTATATGATGCTTGACTCCGGTGCCCGTGGTTCAAAAGAACAGATACGTCAGCTCTCCGGGATGCGTGGTCTTATGGCCAAGCCTCAGAAAGCCGGTGCTGCCGGAAATGAGATTATAGAGAATCCTATTCTCTCAAACTTTAAAGAAGGATTGTCGGTTCTTGAGTATTTTATTTCTACTCACGGTGCCCGTAAAGGTCTTGCCGATACTGCCCTGAAAACAGCTGATGCCGGTTATCTTACACGGCGCCTTGTGGATGTGGCTCAGGATGTAATTATTTCTGAAAAAGACTGCGGGACATTACGCGGACTTACCGTAACTGCTCTTAAGAAAAATGAGGAAGTAGTAGAATCACTTTTTGACAGAATACTGGGACGTGTGGCTGTGCATGATATTTATCATCCGGGTACGGGTGAGATTATCGTAAAAGGCGGTGAAGAGATCACCGAAGTGATTGCTAAACAAATTGAAGAATCTAATATTGAACGGGTCGAAATAAGATCCGTGCTTACCTGCGAGTCGAAGCATGGCGTTTGTGCCAACTGCTATGGTCGTAACCTTGCTTCCGGTCATCTCGTGCAAAGGGGAGAGGCTGTGGGCGTTATCGCTGCTCAGTCTATTGGAGAGCCTGGTACACAGCTTACTTTGCGTACTTTCCATCAGGGTGGTACTGCATCCAACGTTGCCGCCAGTTCAAAAATTGAAGCCAATCACGATGGCGTTCTCGAATTTGAAGAGTTGAGAAGCGTTGCTTACAGCGATAAAAAAGGTGATAAATATGATGTCGTTACAGGACGCTCGGCAGAGATGAAACTTATTGACCCTGAAACAGGCGTCATCTTCTCTTCTGCCAATATTGCTTACGGTTCCAAGTTGTATTTCAAGAATGGCGATAAAGTGAAAAAGGGGGATCTGATTAATGACTGGGATCCTTTTAATGCTGTTATCCTTTCCGAAGTGGCCGGTAAGATTGCTTTTGAAAATGTTATTGAAGGTCAGACATACCGCGTCGAATCAGATGAACAGACAGGCTATTTCGAGAAGGTAATTAGTGAGACTAAACAGAAAACGAAAAATCCGAATGTTAAAATTTTGGATAAAGATGGTAATATTCTGAAAAGTTATGACTTGCCTGTGGGCGCGCATATTGTGGTTGAAGAAGGGACGAAAATTAAAGCCGGCGACTTGCTGGTGAAAATTCCGCGTGCCTTTGGTAAAGCAGGTGATATTACCGGTGGTCTGCCACGTGTTACTGAACTTTTCGAGGCTCGTAATCCTTCCGAACAGGCTGTTGTTTCTGAAATTGATGGTGTGGTTGCCTTTGGTAAGAAACTGAAACGTGGTAATCGCGAAATTATAATTACCGCTAAAACGGGTGTTGAAAAACGTTATCTTGTTTCAACTACTAAGCAGATACTGGCACAGGAAAACGACTTTGTAAAAGCCGGAACCAAACTTTCGGATGGCGTTATTACACCTGCCGATATTTTGGCCATCAAAGGCCCCATAAAAGTGCAGGAATATATCGTCAACGAAATTCAGGAGGTTTATCGTCTGCAGGGAGTGAAGATCAATGATAAGCATTTCGAGGTGATTGTCCGCCAGATGATGCGTAAAGTTCAGGTCGAAGATCCGGGTGATACCCGCTTCCTCGAAGGTGAACTGGTGAACAAAATTAAATTCCACGAAGTGAATGACGAAATCTTCGGTATGAAGGTAGTTGAAGATCCGGGTGATTCCGATTCGGTACGTCAGGGCGAAATTATTACTGCCCGTAAACTTCGTGATGAGAATTCAACTTTGCGGCGTCGCGATAAGAAACTTATTGCAGCACATAATGCACAAACTGCAACTGCCCGTCAGGTGTTGCAGGGAATTACGCGTGCTTCATTGCAAACTGACAGTTTTATCTCGGCTGCATCCTTTCAGGAGACAACCAAAGTGCTTACCCTCGCGGCTATTAATGCCAAACAGGACACGCTCAACGGCCTGAAAGAGAATGTCATTGTCGGACATAAAATTCCTGCCGGCACCGGCCTCAAGGATTACGAGGATATTATCGTCGCTTCCAAAGAGGAGCACGATGCTATGGTGGCGAAAGCTAATGATATGGAAGCTGTTGAAGAAGAGACCGAAGACAAATAAATTATTTTTGAAGGCTGTTGCAAAAAGGAAGTTTCCTGCTCTGCAACAGCCTTTTTTGTAAAAAACAAAATCATGGAAGACAATAATAATCAGCAGCAGAATCAAATTAATATTGAGTTGAGCGAAGAGATGGCCGAAGGGGTTTACTGCAACCTCGCCATCATTACCCATTCACATGCGGAATTTGTTGTTGACTTTGTAAAACTGATGCCCGGTGCTCCCAAGGCTAAAGTTAAATCAAGAATTATTCTTACTCCCGAACATGCCAAAAGGCTTTATAAAGCTTTACAGGACAACATTAGGAAGTATGAATCCTTACACGGTACCATCAAGGAAAATCAGGATGGCGGTTTGCCGCCTTTTTCCATGGGAGGCCCCACGGCACAGGCTTAACAAAAAAAGGCTGCTTCGATTCGAGGCAGCCTTTTTTGTTGATAAATTTTGAAACCCTGATTACTTTCTCAAAAAGTATAACTGATGCCGACCATAACCATGTTAGTGGCCATATCATAGGAAACTTCAGAGCCGGGAACTTCTCCGTAAGGATTTGAGGAAGAAACCATCCGCGGATTTAATAACTTACCGGATGTTTTTCCTGAACTGGTTCCGTGATGATACGTTCCGTTTAGGGTGATGTGGTCGTTGATGATGTAGCCTATTCCAAACTGAAACGCATTTTTAATCACTGCCGGAGCTTCTACGGAGAACATGGCTAACTTGCTGTCAATAGGATCACTACTGTATGTGTAACCAATGCGGAAAGGTAATTTATTTATCAGCTTAAGTTGCAAACCAGCTGAAATTACACTGATATCTTTCCACCCAAAACCGGATACGGAACCTGTTTTTGTCCAGCCCTTTTGTTTGAAACCTTCGGTATTGCTATAAAACACTCTCCTGTAATCCATGGCAAAATCAAATTTGTCTGTGGAATATCCTACGCCAGCCGATAAAATGGAGGGGAAGTTCATCTTAAATTTACTGTCGCGTGCCGGACTGCCGTCTAAATATGTATTCTTGAAAGTTAAATCACTGAAATATTGTTGTGTTTTGTATGACACTCCAATTTTTAATCCAAAACCGGAATTGTAAAACATGCCTATCTGACCACCAAAGCCAAAAGCAGAAGCATTGTCCGAATTTGGATAACCCAACGTCTGACTTGGCGTGGCAAGAGGATTAGGATGCACTTTTAACGTGGCATAGTTGAAGGTTGGCTCAATTCCGATAGAAAATTTGTCAGATAACTGATATGCATAGGTAAATCCTACCTGGAGCAGCATGTAATTGGATTCCAGCCTTCCGAAACCTCCCTGACTTTGCGGAAAATTAATGGGATTTGTTGTGCTTTCAGGAAAAGTTACGCCAAAACCACTTATGCCGAAAACAGATACTCCAAAAGTGTGTTTGCTGTTCTTTTTGCCAAAAACCATGGCAAAGGATGGTAATGGGGAAATTCCCTTTTCATCTTTAGTTGTTCCGCTGATAAAACTATTTGATGGAGTCGGTGCAGTGGAATAAAGAACCGGCGAAGAAGACATGAGGCCTACATCAAAAGTGATAATTTTAGTATTAAATACTGAGATGGAAGCCGGATTCCATTGGAGTGCCCCATCAATGTCCAGAGGTTGCCCCGTTGAAGCACCTCCCATCGACATGTTGAAAGCGCCAACACCTTGCATAAGATGTCCGGTTTGTGCAAATGCAAAACTACTGACCATCGCCAATAAAACAGATAATATTTTTCTTTTCATAATGAATAATTTAAACGTGTGATTATTTAATTTCGGTACAATGTTAGAGAATAATTTTGATAAGAACGTTGGCAAATATCACACTTTACTGTGATATATATCACAGTAAAATTAAAGTTATTCAGCTACTTGTATTTGCTATAAACTGTTGTAATGCTTTAGAAAAGAGCGTGTAAGGGTGTTTGTTTTTTGCCTCGTGCAGGAGCGAAAATATTAACAACGAATTAAATATTCGATGTGTCTGCACTTTCGGCCTGCTGATTAGTCCAAAATAGATGGACAACCGGAAAATTAAAGTAAACCAAAAAGCAGTTATATCTTAGTGTAATATGGCAAAACCTGTCCCTGATGGTACTTTTTATGAAAGTCGAATGCCTTTAATCAAGTCAGTTTGGCTTAGCAACTGACCAATTTGTGAATGTATCAGGCTAAAGATTTTTTTTGAGAAAACTGTCCATTGCCTGGAATACTTCTTCTCGAACCGGTTTTTTGGATAGTAACAAATCGTGTAAGCCCCCTTCAAAAGAGGCTGTTTCCACATCCTTTCCGATAATATGCGAATAGTGTTCTATATCCTCCACGCTCAGCACGGAATCGGCTTCCTGCATCTCCGGCCTGTAATTGCCGGGTTTCACACTTTTGGCTGAATGCATCACCAGCACCGGACATTGAATATCAAGTCCTTGTTGCAGCTCTTTCTGAGCCGTGTAGATTCCTTTAATCCAGCTGGCATGAATCTTAAAGCCGGCATCGGGCTTCAGGTCTAATTTGTAATCCCATTCGCCATTATGACTTTTGTGCAGGCTGTATCCGTAACCTTTGTCGAGACCTACCGGAGAGGTAAGTCCCGGAAAAGAGCCGGCCAGCGAAGTCATCAGCGGCAGGAAAGTGGCCTTCAACAACGGCGGTAAGTTAAACTCAAAAAACGGACTGTTCAAAATAAGCATATCAACCAAGCTGTCTTTTCTGTGGTCGTGGGCATAAAGTGCGGCAATCAGTCCCCCTGTCGAATGTCCCAAAATCACCAGCTTTTCATTATTGTTTTTCTCCCGTATTTGCACTACGGACTTGTCAATTTCTTCAAAATATTCCCGAATATCCCTGAAATCGTTGGGTTTTTGATGCGGCAGAATGGAGCGCCCGTATTTTCTTAGTTCGAGGGCATAGAAATTCAGCCCCTGATCATTGGCCCATTGAGCCAGATGATCATGAAAAAAATAATCGTTAAAACCGTGCAGATATAACAAGGCTTTTGTTGCCTGTTTTTGTGCTTTTTTTTCAATCAGGGTAGCCACAACTTTTCCCTCATAATCAGGCTTTAGCTCCAGTGTGTGAAAAGAAAAGTCTGATTTCTTTTGTTTTTCCATATTAGAATTTGTTTTTTAGTTAGTAGAACAAAGGCAACACACTCACGTACAATTTACTTAACTTCACAAAGATAGTGAATTTTTCAGATTATTTTATGATGTCGATAATATTTACTTACGCAAGTGGCTCAAACTTTCTCTTGAACCAAAACAATGTGTAAAATAGTACAAGCGGTCGTTTGTACCTTGAAGGAAAACTTTATTCAATGGAAGCTTCCTGTGTCATAATTCGAATGTTTCGTCGGCTGATGGGACTTCTTTTGGCATAAGTGATTTCTTCATCCAAGGTGGAATGACTATGGCATGAGCCACCGGCACAAGCCAGCTTTTTCCCCGTTTTCGGATCACGAATTGAACTGGAGCATTGTTTTTTAAACTGGCCGTTTTTCAGGAAAAACATCTTTATGGCAAAACCTGAAAACGCAATAGCGAGAATAACAACGGAAAGAAGAAACAACTTGATAAACATTTTTTTCTTTTTGCAAAGATAATTTATTTTCCCTTTTAAAGTGAATAATTTCACAATAATTAA
>JAJRQN010000242.1 GCA_024280235.1 Bacteroidota bacterium
GCATATTTATTCTGCAAAGCAGGAACCTGAGATATCTGCTCCAACTTGGTTGAAGTATTATAATTAATACTCAGTCCTTTTTGTTTTTTTCCGTGTTTTGTTGTGATAATAATAGCGCCATTGGCTGCTCTTAGTCCGTAAAGAGCCGTTGCTGCGCCCCCTTTCAAAACAGAAATAGAAGCAATGTCATCCGGGTTAATGTCGATGGTACGGTTGGAATAAGCTACACCGGCAACACCACCTACTCCGCCACCTGAAGAAATAGGGACACCATCCACAACATAAAGCGGCTGGTTATTACCAAGGATAGAAGAAGAACCCCGAATCTCAACAAAGGATGAGGCACCGGCAGCTCCTGAAGAACTGGTAATACGCACGCCTGCAACTTTACCGGCAAGGGCATTAATAACATCGGTTGTTGGCGTTTTACTTATCTCCGCAGACGAAACTTTCGTCACGGAATACCCAAGCGCTCTTTTTTGTCTCGATATTCCCAAAGCTGTAACCACAACCTGTTTAAGGGCTAAAGAGGAAGATTTCATAACAACGTTAATCGTTGTTTTACCATCAATGGCGATTTCCTGAGTAGTCATTCCAACAAATGAGAATATCAGCGTAGTAGCGCTGTTAGCCACATTTAAGGAATATTTCCCGTTCAAATCAGTAACGGTACCATTGGTCGTACCTTTTACCTGTACAGTAACTCCCGGGAGAGCAGAACCATTATCCGCGCTGGTTACCGTACCGCTAATTATTTTTGCCTGTGCAAAGGCAAAATTAAGCCCTGCAAACAGCAAAAACGCAAGCATTAATGTAATTTTTCTCATAACGATAATTTTTTGTTAAAAATTTTAAAGTGTAAAATTAGAGTGTTTTTCACAAAATTCCTAAAAAATGTTAATTTTTTATAATGTTTCTAAATTAACATACTCTTCGCTGAATTTCACACGATTACACACCTTTGTACAGGCTTTGCAAATGTTAAAAAACAGATGCGTCCAAAAATATCCTTTAAAAAACAGTCCGAAACCACTAATAATTCTCTTTATGCTTTCGCATAAAAAGGGGCGTATAATGGGCATTTAGGATAATTTTTTTCTTTTTGAAATGGTATATATTGATGTTTTACGATGATAATTTCTATCCGGTGATATTTTTCATTGTCCTGTGAGTCGGAATATCATGGCAGGGATGCGGATTTAACTTTTTTTGCCATATTTTGTTTTCGCCATTTCCAAAGAACGAAAGCAATAATCAGTATAACAGCCCAGGAAGTATAATTTATTTCATTGTTAATGAAGGCATTGGCAAGAAGGATAGACAACATCCCTGCGAAGAAAAAAGTAAAGCCCCATACCTTATTAAATAATAGCAACAAAATACCACCGGAAAACACGGCAAAATGTAAAACGGTAAAAACAATCATCCAAATCCATAAAGTGTCTTTTGATAATTCGCGAAAAGGAAGCTCGATAGTTGCTCCGCCGGAGTTGGACAAAAGAAGAAAAAGATAAAACAAAAACCCCAGCAGACCGTACAATAAAACCATCACGGAAAACCAGCGGTAAAACAGTACTCTGACAACAGCGCCGAACTTTCCCGCACCCGGGTGTCGTATATCAGAAACACTCTCCATACCTCAGTGCATGACCTTTAGAAATTTATAGTAGAGATACACAAACAAGAAACTGATGAAAAGTTCCATGCCGGGAAAAGGAAGTCCGTGGATAAAAAGCTTGGGAACAATCAACAACAGAATTTGTGCCAGGGTATAAAAGTGAAAACCTACCTTTCGCTGATCCCACATAAAAACAGCACCTGTCAGCGATAGACCTGATAACAACCCCTGTATCAAATAAAAAGAAGAACTTATTGCAAAAAACGGTGTTAAATCCATGGTGGTTCCCATGAAAGAATAACTGGAACCCTGTGTTGCCAACAAAGCCTTTATCTGATCGAAAAATCCAAATAGGAAAAGATTCGAGAACATGGTAAGTCCGCTTCCGATAAAGGTAAGTATCAATAATACCTTTAATAATTGTGGTTTTTTATTCTCCTGCTCTATTACTGTCATACGATATGATTTTTCCCCTTTTTCAAAGATGCGAAATTAGAAAAAATCAGGAAATGAAACGGAGAAACAAAAAGCCTTATTATGTCAGCCGGAAATAGTATTTTTGCAGCCATTTATGGAAAATGATAAGCTAATGGAAAACGAACTGGAAACGCTGGAACAATTGGAAACACTTGTACAAAAAGAAACGGCCGGTATGCTATATTTTTATAACGACCATTGTGCGCCCTGTCTCAGTTTGCGTCCCAAAGTTATAAAAATGGTGGAGGAATATTTTCCGAACATAAAACTCGCTTTTGTAAACTCTGAGAAGCATCCTGAATTGCCCGCACAGTACAGTGTCTTTTCCAATCCTACACTCATCTTGTTTTTTGACGGACGTGAATACCGTCGCGAAAGTAAATACATCTCCATTCCACAGCTTGCAGCCGAAATAGAACGACCGTATCAGATGATATTTGACAATTAGATTCCCGGAATCAGCGCATCGGGCAGTTCATATTCAACCGTGTAAATGAAGTGAACGGATTTTTCAATTTCGTTGTGCATAATCTTATCATGATCAACAAAAGCAACCTCTTTCCGGTATTTTTCCAAAAAGTTCTCCAGATAAGAAGAAGTCTTCAAAGGACGGCGAAATTCCAGTGCCTGAGCTGCATTAAACAATTCGATGGCGAGAATTCTTCCCAGATTCTTCATTACACGATAAGCTTTGGTGGCAGCATTAGCTCCCATACTCACATGGTCTTCCTGTCCCTGCGAAGAAACAATGGAATCGACCGAAGCCGGTGTACACAACTGTTTATTTTGGCTTACAATGGAGGCCGCAGTATATTGTGGAATCATAAAACCGGAATTCAGACCGGGATTGGCCACAAGAAAGGAGGGTAATCCGCGTTTACCACCAATAAGCTGGTAAGTTCTTCTTTCTGAGATATTTCCCAATTCAGCAGCAGCAATAGCAAGATAATCCAAAGCAAGAGCCAACGGCTGGCCATGAAAATTTCCTCCCGAAACAATCAAATCTGCATCAGGGAAAATCGTAGGATTATCTGTAACGGCATTTATCTCCTCGGAAAACACAGAAGCCACATGGTTGAATGCATCTTTGGAAGCGCCATGTACCTGCGGAATACAACGGAAAGAGTAAGGATCCTGGACATGTACCTTGTGCTGACTGATGATATCACTACCATCAAGCAGTTGGCGAAAACGTTCAGCGGTTTGTATCTGTCCCAGATGATGACGCAGGGTATGCAATCCTTCATAAAAGGTTCAATACGGCCATCAAAAGCATCGAGGGAAAGTGCTCCGATAATATCTGCCATATCGGATAACCGGAAGAGTTTCAACACGGTGTAAACACCGAAAGCTCCCATAAATTGTGTCCCGTTAAGCAGAGCCAGACCTTCTTTGGACTGGAGAACGATTGGCTTCCAGCCTTTTTCTTTCAACACATCATGTGCCGAAAGCTTAACCCCTTTGTAATAGACTTCGCCTTTGCCAAGAAGTGGCAAAGCCATATGAGCCAATGGAGCCAGATCGCCGGAAGCACCAAGTGAACCCTGCTGGTAAACAATCGGAAAGATACCTTCATTAAAAAAATCGATAAGTCGCTGAACTGTAACTAACTGGACGCCGGAATAACCGTAAGAAAGTGATTGTATCTTTAGCAACAGCATAAGTTTCACCACCTCCGGAGGAACCTCTTCTCCGGTTCCACTGGCATGCGACATCACCAGATTTTCCTGTAGCTGCCCAAGATCTTCGTACGAAATACTCTTATTGTAAAGCGCACCAAATCCGGTATTGATGCCATAAATGGGAGAATCGTCCGTAGCCATACGCCGATCGAGATAATCCCTACATTTTGTAATTTGCTGTTTGGCTTCCTCCGATAAAGTTAGCTTATCACCGTTTTTCATGATGTTGAAAACGGTTTTAAAAGTTAGTTTTTTGTTACTGATAAGATGAAAATTGTCCATTTTTTCTTCTGTTTTTATTATTTCTTTATAAAAGATAAATGCCTGAAATTATTGAAATTCCTGTTTCGGGATTACAAATCCCTTTGCCTTTTTACCTTCGGATTGCAAATCCGAAGGAGCAGAAGTTTATTTTTGAATGAATGAATAAGTTAAGAACGATAATTTTTGTTTACGGGATTGCAAATCCCTTTCTCCTTTTACCTTCGGATTTGTAATCCGAAGGTAAAAGGGTGCTTGAAATATCTGGAGTTTAAAGTATTAATGCGAATCAAGGGTTAAAATATTAGGCTAATAAAAGCAGCAGCAATTTTACCAAATACGTGAACCATGAGGCCTTTAGTTGACCTGACCTTACTTGCTCTTTGAAAATCAGTCTTTTCTATTAACCAATTGAAGA
>JAJRQN010000243.1 GCA_024280235.1 Bacteroidota bacterium
GCCTGAATTTTCAGCATTTCCAATCCGTTTTTCACGACAGCTCCGTGTTCTTTGCCTTTTTTCAGAAAAAGAGTCTCCTCCGGATTATAAACCAAATCGAAGAGAACATGATGGGGTGTCAACATCTCGTAAGGGATGTTTGGCATCTCCTCAACGTTGGGAAACATCCCTACGGGAGTCGTATTGACAATCAGATGGAATTCATTCATAACCGCAGAGGTTATCCAAGAGTAGCCCATGGTTTCCATCTTCTCCGGATCACGTGTAACAAAAGAGAAATAAATACCGAGTTTTCGCAGCACATAAGCTACTGAACGCGAGGAGCCTCCGGTACCAAGAATAAGCGCATGTAATTTTTTCCGCCCTTTGATAAGCGGCCTCAACGATTTTTCAAAACCAAGCACGTCAGTATTAAATCCTGCCAGAGAAATTTTTTCACCGCTCCGGCGGACTTTAACAACATTCATACTGCCGATAAGCGGAACCGGCGGATAAATTTCGTCCATTGCGGAAAGCACTGTCCTTTTGTATGGAATAGTGATATTCAGGCCTTTAAGCTGTGGATTTTGGCGGGCAAATTCTTGCAGATCGGGAAGCTCCTCCATCTCCCACAAACGGTATTCCGCATCGATATGCATTTTCTCAAACTTCTTCGCAAAATAGTCTCCCGAAAAGGAATGTTTCAGTGGTTTGCCGATAAGTCCGTAGATGTCCATAAATAGAATCTGCTATATAAAAACTTTTTAAGCCTGTTGTTTCTCCTCGTTTCCTGCCAGCAGCTCAATGGCAGTAATACTCAATATTCCCAACACCATGATAAGTGCAGCCATCCAGAAAACTTTATCAAAATGCTGGGGAAGTACACTGGCGTAACGTGCCACAACCTTTTCGCCATGTTTCAGAATTAGTTCGCCGGCGCTGTTTTTCAGATACTCTGCCGTTTTCCAAGGCCACAATACATTCAGCGAACCGAGAATAAAGCCCGTCAGAACAGCAATAGTCGGGTTCTTAAATCTTTTAAATACCCATGAAAGAAGATGTGAAAAAGCAATAAGTCCGATGATGGCTCCAAGTGCCACGGGCAACAAAATAGAAAATTCGCGGTTGTTGATGGCCTGAATAGCAACCAGCTCATAATTTCCCATCAAAATAAGCACAAAAGAACCCGACAGTCCCGGAAGAATCATACTGCAAATGGCCACAATACCGCACAAAAACAGATACCAGAAATTGCTGTTTTCAGCAGCCGGATTGATAAGTGAAACGAAAATGGCAAACACCGTTCCGAGAACAAACATCAAAATAACAACAAAGTTCCACCGGTCGATGGTCTTTGCAACAAAATAAACGGAGGCCAGCACGAGTCCGAAAAAGTAAGACCAGATGTAAACCGGATAGTCTCTGAACAGAAAGTCAAATACACGTGCCAAAGCAATGATAGCGAGCGCAATACCAATAAAAAGGGTAAACAGAAAATAAAAATCGGTTTTTTCGGCAAAAGCTTTCCACTTTCCTGTAAAAATCAGTTTCGCCGCAGTGAGGTCAAACGCTTTTATAGCATTGATAAGACGCTCGAAAATACCGGTAATCAAAGCGATAGTACCTCCCGAGACACCGGGAATGATGTTAGCAACACCTACAGCAATCCCTTTAAAAAAGTAGTTGACATATTCCTTCATAAATATCCTTTTTCACTATTATCAACCGGCTTACGGCTGAAAATATGCTAACGAATTAGCGCATTAAATACTTGATAATTTTTAACTTTTTGCCATAAGGCGCATAACGGATGGGCGGATCCATCCAGGTTCCACGATAAACAACCGGCTTGGCATTGGAAAATGTTTCAAAGCTGAAAATGCCATGATATTTCCCAATCCCGCTGTTGCCCACACCTCCAAACGGCAACTTGTTGCTGGCGATATGCATTAGCGTGTCATTCACGGTTACTCCGCCGGCAGGAATACTACCGATGATTTTTTTCTGAAAAGCCTTATTCTTTGAAAAAACGTATAATGCCAGCGGACGCGGACGGGCATTCACCTGAGAAATGATTTCATCCGGATTGCTAAATGTAAGTACAGGCAAAATCGGGCCGAAAATTTCCTGCTGCATCACAGGGAGTTCAAAACTTACGTCATCGAGAATTGTAGGTTCAAAATATTTTTCTTCTTTGTCGTAATGGCCTCCGTAAGCAATTTTGGCAGCATCAAGTAGTGTGGCAAGCCGTTCCATATTGGCACGGGTAATGATACGCGGAAAGTCCGGACTTTTGCGGGCATCTTCCCCGAAAGCCTTTTTGATGGCCTCTTTTATGGCTTTGATGAGCGGCTCTTTAATTTTTTCATGTACAAACAGATAATCGGGGGCGATGCAGGTTTGACCGGCATTCAGAAATTTTCCCCAGACAATCCGGCGTACCGTCAGCTTCAACGGCGCTGTTTCGTCCACAATACAGGGACTTTTGCCCCCCAGCTCAAGAGTAACCGGAACCATCTGTTTTGCTGCCGATTGCATCACAATTTTTCCCACACGCGGACTTCCGGTGAAGAAGATATGATTGAATTTAAATTTCAATAACGATTGCGATACTTCAGCTCCTCCGGTAACCACGTGGATGTAATCCTTCCCAAAACTGGTGTTGATAATCTTCGCGATGACAAGTGCTGTATTTTCAGCAATTTCCGAAGGCTTCATTATTATGGTATTTCCAGCAGAAATAGCACCAATCAATGGGGCGAACATGAGCTGAAATGGATAGTTCCACGGAGCTATAATAAACACGGTTCCAAGCGGTTCGTGTGTTTTAAAACCCCTTGCCGGAAAACTTATGATGGAAGAGGCTGCTCTTTTGGGCTTCATCCATTTGTGTAGTTTTTTTAAATGGAAACTCAATTCATCGAGAACAAAACCAATTTCGGTAGCATACGATTCGAAGGGCGATTTGTGCAGGTCTTTATGCAATGCTTCGTAAAGATCGTCTTCGTGCATAAGGATAGCAGAGCGCAGCTTTTTCAGGGCTTCCTTCCGGAAAAGAAGATCCCGGGTTTTCCCGCCGGCAAAAAAAAGCTGCTGACGTTCAAACAAGGTTTGTAAAGATGTGTTTTCCATCGGAGTATGATTTTTGAAGTTGTGTTCTGTCCTCAGCGCCGACTATCTATTGTTTCAGGTCATCGGGTAAGAAGTGCATAAAAGTATCGCCACGCAGCCCCAGACGCAGGGTTTCCAACGGAATAATTTCGGCAGGAGCAATATTTCCAAGGTTTACGTTGGCGCCAAAGTGTTTAATGAACCATACCTGTTGTAATTTTTGAGGCGCTTCCCACAGGATATTATCCAGCGGCAAATGTTTGGAAATCTCACTGATAAGCTCAAAGTTAGCTTCTCCATGTTTATCATAAATGCCCACCGTACCACTTTCGCGGGCTTCAGCAATCACTTTGAAAGAGCCGGCTTCCAGCTCCGTCTGCATTTGGGAAACCCATTGCGGGATAGGAATCTCCAATCCGGCAATCTTTGAACCTACTTCCGACACAACTAAATAGTCTTTGGCAAGCGTACGGATATACTCACATTTCTTGTCATGGTCTATTTCCATGGAGCCGTCCGATATTTCAACTGCATCAAAGCCCAGATTATCTAAAAAACGGCGAAAATCATCAAGCTGATTGCGGATGGCAAACGCTTCGAAAAGTGTTCCTCCCGGATAAACCCGGAGTCCGTGTTTTTTATAAAGAGCAATTTTTTCCTTTACATCCGGATTGACGTAAGAGGTACCAAATCCGAGTTTAAGAAGGTCGATGAGATTTCCGGCAGTTTCCACCAAATCCATGGCCTGATTCATTCCGATACCTTTGTCCATTACCATGGTAATACCATTGGATCTGGGTTGTGATGGTCTTTTAGGAATAAATTTCAGAGAACTATTCATTTTAATATTTTTAAGTTAATGATCAAGTTTCTTATAAAGGTCCAGAATTTCAACAAATCGCGGCTCGTCAAGCAGTTCAGGAAGATACTGTAGCAGCTCCTGATGGTCATCAAAATTCAGTTTTACAGCCTGTTCGATATCGAAATAGGCTTCTTCAATCTTCCCAATACGGTAAAGGTAGCCGGCACGCCTGTATAAAATCTTGGCATCCGAATCATTGTCTTTTAGCGCTTTGGTTAAAATATCAATGGCTTGTGAAAAATCATCCTGTAAAGCAAAAACCAAAGAATAATTGAGCCAGGCTTCCACATGTTGATTGTTGTGGTTTACCACCTCTTCAAAAAGAGGAGTAGCCTTTTCAAGATTGTGGTTACGCAAGAAAAGTACCGCCAGTTCAAATTTCAGCTCGTCTTGTGTGGGGGCCAGCTGAATGGCCTTTTCGTAATATTTAACAGCCGTTTTCTCCATATTTTGGCGAACAAAAATCCGGGCTACACCGCCCCACGCATCGGCCAGCTTGTCATCGAGATCAAGCGCCTGGTTGTAAAAAATCAACGCTTTTTCAAGATTGTTTAAGTTTTCCCACGATTCGCCAATGTAACAATAAGTTATGGCATCCGGTTTCTCCAGTTTCAGCGTTTCTTCATAAAGACTAATGGCTTTATGATACTGCTGAATGCTTGTGTAGGCATTGGCCATATTGAAATAAGCAGAAGCAAATTCATCATCAATGGCAACAACAAACTCATAAGCCTGGATAGCTTTCTCGAAAAGTTCCAGATTACTGTAAAAAATCCCGAGATTGAACCATGCAAACTTGGAATAAGGATGCCTGTCCAGGAAATTTCCGAAAAATTCGATGGCTTCTTCTTCACGGTTTGTAAGCTCAAAGAAAAAAGCAATTTCCTGAATAAGATCTTCCGATTCGGGACGAAGCTCCAGCGCCTTTGTCAGATAACGCAGCGCATTGGGATAGTCGTTAAGACTTTCGTACTCGTAGGCAATATTTGACAAAATTTCCTCCGGACGTTCGGAAGTATTCATTGCATTTTTATAGGCATCAATGGCTTCTTCGTGCTTATCCATGAGGCTGTATATCTCTCCTTTTGCAAGATAAAACTCTTCATTACCATTTTCGAGCATGGCAAGGTCGTCTAATATTTTCAATGCCTGATTATATTTTGCCTCCTGTGTAAGAAGCCGGGCTTCTCTGATTTTGAAAGAATTGCTGTCGGGATGCTGTTCCAGTGCCCACTCGATGGCCGACCGGGCCATGCCTGTCTGCTGAATATCAAGGTAATAATCGATAATAGATTCAAACTCCTCCACATCAAAAAAATGACCATTTCCCGATTTCAACAACTCCTCAAAACGGCTTACCAGCTCGCTTGTCTCGTCATCCTGCTGCCAATCAAATTCTTCATCCATACATTAAAATTCTGCTGCAAATTTAAGATTTATACCAACATAAAATTGTGCACTGTCATCTTTGTGTATTAATCTTAATTATAAAGCGAAAATAAGTATCTTTTTTCAGCATGGGCGAATATTTCACTAATTTTGCAAAAGGCATTTTCTTTATGAAAGGCCGGCAATCTTAATTTTACCAATAAATTATGACACTTATCAAATCAATATCCGGTATTCGCGGAACCATCGGCGGAAAAAGCGGCAAAAATCTCAGCCCTATCGACATTGTTAAATTCACGGCAGCTTTTGTGCATTTCCATCAGAAACGCCACGACAAAGACACCATTCGTCTTGTGGTAGGTCGTGATGCGCGTATCTCCGGCAAAATGGTGGAAAGTCTCGTGGTTTCCACAGCCATCAGCATGGGGGCAGACGTTATCAATGTAGAACTTTCTACAACGCCTACTGTGGAAATAGCCGTCATCGAAACCCGGTCAGATGGAGGCATTATTATTACAGCGAGTCATAATCCCAAGCAGTGGAACGCCCTGAAACTACTTAATGAAAGAGGCGAATTCCTTTCTGACGAAGAGGGCAGGCAGGTGCTCGCTTATGCCGACAATGAAGATTTTGAATTTGCTTCGGTAGATGATTTGGGAACGGTAACGGAGGACGATGGTTCTATCGACCGGCATATAGACGCCGTGCTCCGGCTTAAACTGGTGGACAGAGATTTGATTGAAAGCGCCGGTTTTAAAATAGTCGTTGATGGCGTAAATTCCACGGGTGGTATAGCTATTCCCCGGCTGCTGAAAGCTTTGGGGGTAAAAGAAATTGTGGAACTGAATTGCAAACCTACCGGCGAATTTGCTCATAACCCGGAGCCGTTGCCGGAAAACCTGACGGAAATTTCTGCCAAAGTAGTCAGTGAAAAAGCCGACTTGGGAATTGTGGTAGATCCGGATGTGGACAGGCTGGCTTTTGTTATGGAAAACGGCCGGATGTTCGGAGAGGAATATACGCTGGTGGCAGTGGCTGATTATGTTCTGCAACATACCATGGGAAATAGTGTTTCTAACCTCTCTTCTACCCGCGCACTTCGCGACATTACCGAAAAAGCAGGTGGAAAATATACAGCAGCGGCTGTGGGCGAGGTAAATGTTGTTGCTAAAATGAAAGAAACAGACGCTGTGATTGGCGGCGAAGGCAACGGCGGAGTGATTTATCCCGAATTGCATTATGGACGGGATGCATTAGTAGGAACGGCGCTTTTCCTCACTTACCTTGCCGGTCGTAAAATGAAAACATCGGAGTTGCGGGCCACTTATCCCAACTATTTTATCTCTAAAAATAAAATAACGCTGAAATCGGATATACCTGTGAAACATCTTTTTGATAAAGTACGTGAGGCTTATTCCGAATTTCCCATCCTCGATATCGATGGTTTGAAAATTGATTTTCCAGACGGCTGGGTACAACTTCGAAAGTCAAATACAGAACCTGTTATGCGTATTTATGCTGAATCGACTAGCATGGAGAAGGCTAATGCTTATGCAGAAAGGGTGATAGAGTTGATAAAACAGAAAGTCAGGCAATAGTCAGGCGGAGATCAAACAGAGTGGATAAACAGTTGTTATTCATTATTACTTTTGCCTTTTTTACAGGATAAACTGTGGCTATTTATAATCTTCTCTTGCAAACTGGCTCGTTTGCCAAGAATGTTTATGAAATTTTTGAAAAAGTTTAAGGTTCTTTATAAAAGTGAGTGGGTAGAACACATTAATAAATTAGTTTAGCTGAAAAAATCATGACACAAGAGGAGTTATTTTCAGCGGCAATAGGTATCCAGTCACCATGGTACATTGAGGCAATAAGTTTAGATTTAC
>JAJRQN010000244.1 GCA_024280235.1 Bacteroidota bacterium
AGGAGGAGAATAATGGAATTTATTTGCTGATTTACAAAGGTTTATCGTTGAGTTGTTTTTTAAACTTTAAACAACTTTACTTTAATACAGCAATAATATCAGAAGGGGTTATAATAATTATTTCATCAGGTATTTTAACCGGTATTTGTTTTAAAAACAAAACGTATATTGGCTTTCGATTTTGCATAAAAGGAACATTCTCCGTTTTTGCTTTTAATTCATCAACTGTTTTTCTAACAGAAAGATTATTCATCCATTTTGCTTCGCCTATCAGCAAGGCAGATTTGTCCGTTGATTCGGCAACAACATCTATTTCCATGGGTTTTCGGTCAATTCCCTTTCCCCACCAACGTTGGGCAGGGTTAAATGTTTTGCCTTTAATCTCCAAACTAGGTACTGCATTTCTACATAATTCTTCCCATTGTTCAGAAACAAATTGATTGAGTTTACTGCTTATTTCTTTCCATACCTGTTCAATAAGACCAAATTCCAATCTGCTTTTATCGGGCACTACAAACGAGAAATAAAAGTTCATAAAAGGATCTGAAATTTTATACAAACTTTTTTTTGTTGATTTTAAAGATGTGTTAAATGGGGTTTCTCTTCTAATATAACCCAAGTCAATCAGTAGCTTTAACGGTCTGTTAAGTTGTGTTGCAGGTTTTTCAAGTCGTCCGGCAATTTCAGACAAACGGTTACACCCCAGACCTATCAGCGTGAGTATTGAAAATGCCAATACAGATGTTCGCATTTCGTCGTAAAAAAGTGTTTCGGGTTCTTTGAATAAGACGCCATCGGGATCAAGCAGGTTATATTTTATGCTATCAGCAAGGGAGTGATGGTTTTTTTGTAATTCCCAGTATCTTGGAACTCCGCCAAACACACTATATCCTTCAATTGTTTCAATGGCATTAGTCCCGAAATATTCGTTGTACCATCCTAATAACATGGGCTTTACATTCAGCATTTCATTACAACGACCATACAACGGGGATGAACTGTTTAATGTTATGTTTTGCATCATCTGCTGAGAGGAACCACACAAAATAAGATTGTATTTATCATTTATTTTGTTGTCAATAATATTTTGTAATAATGAAGGCAACTCAGGTGCGTTTTTCACCAAATATGGAAACTCATCAATGCAGATGGTAATTTTTTCATTCAGCGTGTTTTTAAGGTTATGAAATAATGCATCCCAGTCAGGATAACGTAATTTTGCAAAACCCGGTACCAGCCTTTCAACACTTTTAGCAAAGGCTTCAATTTGGAGAGATTTTTCACGTAAATCGGCAGCAAAGAAAATATCGTTTTCGTGAATTACTTTTTTTAACAAGGTGGATTTTCCACATCTACGTCTTCCATAAATTACTATTAATACAGCATTTTTCTGTTGTAATGCAGTATTCATCCGTTTTATTTCCTTACTTCTGTTTACAAACATCGCCAAATATTATTATGCTTGACAAAAATAATGTTTATCAAACATAATTACAAATTTCTTAATAAAATTTTCATCCTGTCTGAAAGATTTCTTTGAAGAACAATGAGAACAGGGTTTACTGAAAAGCTCAAATGTGCGTCAGATTTGGATTTTGTAAAGTGAAGATGTATCCATATACTTCGAATTGAGCAAGATACAAAGATGGCGTGTAGCTGAGCAGTATAAATTTTGAAATTGTGGCCATAGGCGACTTCTAATGATTTATATATCAATATTTTAAGCGTTTTTCAGCAGACCCCGGATAAGCTATGAGGGCAGGCGGCAAGCTGCCTGTCCCGCCTCAGGCAGGATGAGAATCTCATTCATGCTTTGTCATAAACAGACTCTCACGCCTGTCTTGCCTCAGGCAATGGCCAATACTATCCCATAAAGCCCACACTGTATTGGCTCAGAGTTGATCGGTTAGGGGTCGTTTAATTCTGAGCCTGCCTTTGGGTTGGGTTGTGTGAAGGAGCAGGCGTGAGAATCTGATAATTACTGTTGCTTTTTCGACCTGCGAGGAGCAACCCCTCCCATCCCAATTCTGAACCGCTTGCGGGAAAGGCCATGCGGCAGAAGCAGTGAAAGAATCCCGCCAACATGACAATGAGGCCCTCACCTGTCCTTCGTCCTGCCAGGAACAAGACTGCCCGGCAAGTCATCCGGAAGAAGAAAACGGGGATAGCATCTCTCTTCTTTGAAAGAAAAATGTATTTTTCCCCTGTAAAAAAGCCATTTTGCCATCAAGAAAAAATGCAAAATGTTTTTTTCCAGGGGGAACCCTGCCCGACTAGCTGGTCAGGCGGGCGCTTCGCTTTCCCATAAAATTTTTTCATTCGTCTGCCTGCCCGACTGTGTCATTCAGGCGGGTGTGGAATTTCGAATGAAAAAATTTCATGTACATTTGAAAAAAAATAATCTATGGCAAAAAACAAAACGGTATACATTGGCCGGTGGCTCTATTTTCATCCGTACGACAAGCCCAAACCGGTTGATTTTTACTATTTAAGGCTTTGTCAGGAGTTGTACAAAATCCTTTCCGGAAAAGAGTATAAAATATTATCTGACAACCTTTCGGAAGAAGAAACCAAACAACTGACCTGCATGCTCACTGCCTGGTTTGAGGACATTGTGTCAGAAACAGGTGTCTGGCCTGCATTTATCAACAAGCACCACCAAATGTACGGCAAATACCTGCCCTTTTACTCCACCGGAACCGATTATTATCCGTAAGAAATCAACCCCGAAGACATCTCTTTTTTGGTGTGGTATTTCATTAGCCAAAGCTACAGCGATTCTTTTCTCTTCTATCCTTTGGATCCCTCTCTTTTAACCCTTGGTGAAACTATTTTCCGGTTTTTCGACAAGCACTACGAAACGGCTCCCGAAAATACAGCAATGCAGGATTTTTTGAATATCCCGGAAACGGAAACCGACTATTTTAAAATAAGACCCGTATGGGAATGGCTTGCATTACGGTCGTACCTGTTTTTCTATTATGGTGAAGAATTGCAGCAAGAGAGGTTGGAGTTGGCAGAGCACGTAAAAGATGACGAGTACTTTTTCCGGCATCTCGGACAATTGCAACACGAAACCGGCGAAAGGTTTCTTTCGGGACTGATTACTTCGCTGCTGGCATTAAAAGGCCACAAATGGCTGGCGGAAGTTCTCGGGGAGAAGCACCCGCTATCAAGCTATTTACGAAACATGTCGGAACGAAAAACGGGTTACTTTTTGTACCTCCGTCACGATGAAAAAAACATCTATCTCGAGCACCTTGCCTCGCAAAAAGTTATCCCGGTCACCCGCCGGTCGATGGAAGTACCCAAAGCCAAAGAGGGAGAAGCCATCTTGTTTATGGGATTGAAAAGGTGGGGAAACGAATGGTGGTTTTCAGGAATCTCTTCGCAATATGGCAAAAAGCAGTCGATTATAGATGATGAGCGAAAAAACCTCAAAGACTCCGGACTTTTTGATGAGGAAACCGGAAAAATCGAAAACGATGTCATAAAAAAGCAGGAAGAACTTTTCCTGGCCTTTAACCACAACAGCCTTGTGAAGTTCTGCGACACAGCAGATGAAATGAAAACGTTTTCAGAGGCGTTCTTAGCCTTTTACATGAAGAAATTGAATCCTGATGCCGGAAAACCGGAAAACAAAAAAAGAATAGAAGATGCCTGGAAAAACAGGGGGAAAAAGATGGAAGACCAGTTAGAAGAATTTGACGAAGCGGGCGGACTGGTATTTTTTAATCCGGGGAGAGGGATTGAAATGCTTTTCGGCTACAATGCCCTTTTTGATGAACACCATCCGGAGCGCCGAAATATGGATGAGGAGATGCTGGCAGAAATGGCAGAGGAGTTGTTTACAAGCGGTGATGCCAGTCCGGGACTCATCCGTTATTTTGTGGAAAAAGGAAAGCTGCCCTTTTTGAAATTTGAAGACGAAAAGCCGGGAGAGAACCTGCTGCTGTCGCACCTCGATTTTATGCTGCGGTTTACAAACCCCAAAGATTACCGCGCCAAACCGGCCGTTACCATTGTACATCCTGAACAATTTTAAAAAATAAAATTGGGGCTTTGAGAAAACCAAATCGAAAAGAGAAAACAAAACCCATGCGGTTGTTCAAAAACCTGATACAAAAATACAGGCTTCAACCTTTCGTTGATATTTTATTGTTTGCCCTCATCATCTACTCTTTTCACCTCCTTTGGTGGCAAGGAGGGCTAAAGCATTTTCTCAGTCAGTTTGCCGCTTTTGAGGAAGCAGAAGAGTTTTTGGCGCATCAGGTGTTTCTGCCTGCTGCCTGGTTTGTCAACCACATCATCGGGTACGACATTCATACTTTACACAACACCCTATATTTTCCTCACAACGGATACATAGCCGTGGAAGGCAGTTGTTCCGGTTTAAAACAATTTTACCAATGGTTTTTTTTAATGCTTCTTTTTCCGGGTCCGTGGAAACATAAAACATGGTTTATTCCGTTGGGGTTATTAGCGATACATTTTTTTAATATTATCAGAATCATTCTGTTATCGGTGGTTGTTATGCACTGGCCGGCACACTGGGATTTTATTCATCTCTGGATTTTACGCCCCATGTACTACCTCGTTATGTTTTTACTTTGGGTTTGGTGGGTTGAGAAGTTTAAAACCGGGGGAAAAACCGAAACCTTTTAATACCGGATGGATTAACTCGGGCATAATGAAAATCTCATGCATGCGTGGTTATAAACAGACTCTCACGCCTGTCTTGCCTTAGGCAATGGCCCCCTCTTGCACACCATCCTTTGCTATAGTGGACTCAGCGTTGAACAATGATGAACGTTTAATTCTGAGCCTGCCTTTGGGATGGGTTGTGCGGCGGAGCAGACGTGAGAATTCATTCTTCTATTACATCATAAAGATCTTTCCATTCCGGATTAAATCTATTGGGTATTACTTTACTCAACTTTCGCAAGTGAAGTAAATAGTTGATTACAAGCTGAAAAGCAGCAAAGTAAATTTATTCATCCACTATTATACAATGACTTATAGTTTTAATAAAAATTAAAACTATTACACCATAATCCTAAAGCAGGCGGCCGGTTCATGGAAAATTGACTTTTTCACTTCAAGTGAAAAAGAAATCATTTTTCTTGTTCCTTTCTTGTCGCCAAGAAAGGAACCAAAGAAGGCGCCCGAAGCGAATGCTTCTGCCCGCCCTGCCGGAAACCAACAACACCGGCAAAAGAGTCGGTTTATCAACCGAAACGCAAGCGCTTTTGCACGGTGCTGTAAGGTTTCCGGCATTCACGCCTACGCCGGCCCGCTCGTTTCGGATACCCCGCCCGCCGGCAGCTGACACATCTTCCATTAGATGGCCTTACATTTTCAATAGGGGCCCAATGGAGCTTACGAAAGTTGAATTACTTTACAATTACATGGTAACGAGCCATAATAAAGGAGTTTACTGTTATAACAAAAATGACACCCGACAGGCAGATAAGACCGGAGGAATGAAGCCATACCCACGCTATCATAAAAAGGCAAATTGAAAAAATGAATAGCGGCCCGTACCAAAGGTAAAGCAGGCGGGGAAGAATAACTTTCGGTTTTAAAAATTTTCCGGAAAAATTTCCTAATCCGGTACTGAAGTGAGGAGCTACTTTCGCCAGATTAACCAAAAATAATAAAACCATCCCAAAAACAACAAGTCCCTGTGCATCACGATGAAACGAGAACCATTCAAGTCCATAATAAAAACCGGTTTTATTTATGGTTTCCCAGGCAGGAATAAAAAGAGTGCGTATCAACAACAACAAATAAAACCAACCATAGAAAAACAAAACCGGTCGCGACCGTTTCACGGGAAATTCAGGTCTTACCCGGAAATCCAAAATCAGCAAGAGCAAAAGAAAAAACAACACCGGAACCAAATAAACAACAACAATCTGATAAGGCTCCCAGTGAAGAGATCTTGCAGAAAAAGAACAAACATGCCAAACCTCATTACCATGAAAACCGGATAAAAACGTCAAAAGTTGTACAACTCCCCACTGAAGAAAAAATAAAAAGGCATAAGCCAGCATCAAAGCAACTGTACTTTGGCCTAACATCTGTATTTTTTGCCGGGGGGTCACAATCTATTTTTTTCCAAAGTTTTCTCTACTGCCTCACTGAGGGTAAGTGTTTTGTAACGGCTCAGGAAGGTTTCCAGCTTATTCTGGCAGCTGTCGGTATGCAAACGGTTCATTGTATTTCGCCAAACCGAAAAAAGGTTAACAGCAGGAATCCGGGGGTCAAAATCACGCGGATGAAAATAAAACAGATGGTACTGCTGTTGCCGGAACAACCATTTTAACACCCTTTCGGGGAATGCCCTGAAGTAGCCGCCCCCACTGTACGGGATGCCGGTCAGGGTGGTTATCAGCGGAAATTCCCAAATCTTATTCTCCATTTCTGCGTCCTGATAAACGACGTAAGGAATATCCTCCGGCATTTTTCGTAATTGTACCGAGCTGTCTACCCGGATACCCTGTTCTGCAAGAATCTGAAAATAAATTGGGTCATTATTGTTAAGGTTAAAGCCGGGCGCACGGTAGGCCGTAATCTTTTTTCCGGTAATATCCTGTAAGATATCCAGCGAAAGTTTCAAATCTCTGGCAAAATCATCGGGTGTCAGCAGGTGCGGGTTGTGGTGACAGAAAGAGTGGGAAGCAATCTCATGGCCTTTTTGCTGTATGGTTCTCACCACTTCGGGATGATACCGTGCGATCCATCCCAACACAAAAAAGGTGGCTTTCAGTCCGTATTTATCCAACAGGTTTAAAATACGGTTTGTATTTTCCGCCACTTTCGAAGGGAAATCTTTCCAAATATGGCCACTGTATTGTTGCCGGTTTTGGTGGGTATGAAACCAGTCTTCTATGTCGAAAGTAAGGATGTTCATATTATTTTCCATAAAGTGCCTGTAGGCATATATCTTATAGGCGCTATTTTGACAAGATGGGCCGAGACTCCTCCCCCTACCCCCTCCGGAGGGGGATAAGTCCTCCCCCTTGCAGCCCACCCTCTCCCCGCCTGTCCGTAGGACTCCAATGGAGAATGACACAGTCGGGCAGGCAGAAGGGGATAGTTTAGTAAAGGTGTTTGATCAGCCTTTTGCCAACTAATTCCCGCCATGGCCGGGGTAATATTCCATAAAGTTGCCTTATCTTTTGGTTGTTATGCCAAGCTCTTTCGTTTGTAGCCACAAACAACGGAATAACCTCAACAGGCCAGTGCATTTTATAATCATATACCGGGGATAATTCGGTACTTCGGCCGAACGAATAACAGGCCTGCCCCGCCTTTTCATGCCGTTGTTTTTCTTCCGAAACGGCAAATTGTATCATTTGCCAGTGCAACCAGTCGGAAACATAATCACGATGGGCTTCAGCCAAAGAGGCAAAGAAAAGATTTTCATAAAAACCCTGATACGAAGCCAACAGGGCAGCAGCTACAGGCTGCTGGTTCCGGTACACCACAAAAAACCGTATCACACCATATTGCCAGCTCTTCAACAAATCGCTAAAAAACTGTTTATCATAAGGAATGGACTTTAACCGGCGAATATTTTGCAGGTACACCCTGTAAAAATCGGAAAGCAACTCCGTTTGACCTGTATGAATTTGAAACCCCGATTTACCGGCCTTTCGTATTTTTCTCCGCAGGTTGGAACTCAAAGAATCAAACAGTTGTTCCTTCTCTTTGAGAGGCAATACCAGTGTTACTTTTTCAGATGGCTGAAAATGGGGATCGTTCTGATCGCCCGGCGAGCGAATAAAATACTTTTCATTTAAGGGCAGACTATTTAATGCCTGCTTTATCGTTACCTTATAAAAACCCGGAAGCAGCTTTTCCTTTTTTGTCTGTGATATTAAATTATGAATTAAAATGCCTTTATCCACCGGTTTTTTACCCGTTTCAAGGACTCCGCCATAGGAGAAATGGGGCAGACTTACCCAGGCTTTTCCCGTATAAACCAATGGCAACAAGGCGATTATGTTATCCTCACCATCATAGACCAGAAAATAACAGGACTGCCAGTGAAAATGATTTTGGAAAAAATGAAACAGGGAGGGGTTAAAAGAATAGGGAATCAGCTGAGACCTGGAAAAAAGGGTTTTATTCCAAAGTTCAGTGGCCGGTAGTATGTCGAGTTTCGAAATGGAGGGCATGAAGGTAATCTGTATTTTAATCTATTTCTGAAGAGGAAATTATAGCTTAAGGAGTAGTCCTCCCCCTTACCACCCACAGGCTTGCGCACTCCCCCTCTCGCCTGAGGCGAGGGGGACAGTTCCACCCCCTACCCCCGCCAGCGGGGGACATAACTACCTCTGACGGGATTCAAAGTTTTCGATGAATGACTCCAGTACCCTTTCCACATTACGAATATCCCTCAACACTTCCTCATCATGAAAACGCAAAACCGTAAATCCAACCGATTCAAGTGCCTGCTGACGAATTTTATCCTTTCGTGCCACTTCTTCATCTAAATGTGTAATGCCATCCAATTCAATAATCAGCATTAACTCCGGACACATAAAATCGGCAATGTAATTGAGTACCGGCCGTTGACGACGAAATTTATAACCCTGCAATTGTCCTGCTCTCAGGACATATTTCCAAAGGGAGGCTTCGGATTTGGTCATATTTTTGCGCAGTGCATTAGCGTAGGGCTGCAGTCTTTCGTTGTAGTGGTAGTTGTTGGATTTGGAAGCGGGTTGCATGAGATGGGTTTTATAATGAATAATTCAGGTTTTCCTCCCCCTTACCACCTGCAAGCTTGCGCACTCCCTCTCGCCTGAGGCGAGGGGGAAAGTTCCTCCCCCTTACCCCCTCCGGAGGGGGACAGTTCCACCCCCGCCCTTCGGGCACCCCCGCCAGCGGGGGATATTAGAAATCGTAATATAAGTTACGCAGGGAGGTGCGTAGGCCAATGTAGAAATAGTGCGTGTTTTCGTTGGTTACATCGGAATGCATGTTTCGCAATACGACCCCCATAGTAAAGTTCAGATTATAAGCCGGATTAATAAGAAAAGAAGCACTCAGGTTTTGGTAAATGAGCCGCGTACGAATACCCTGACCAACATAGTTGCCGTAATCGCTCACACGGGTATTGTAGGATTTGTAAATATCGCCTCCGTAATTCTTACCCGGCGGATCAAGGCCTTTAATGGAATAAAGGAATTCATAGTTAAAGAAAAAGCGTTTGTAGTTGTATTTGATAAAATTCACCGACTCCCAAAAATTGGCACCGAAAGGATGTGCCAGCGGCTGGTTATAATGGCCATAATTTATACGTTCGATGCGTTCGGAATAAGTGTAAGGCGGCACATAATTAAATTCGGTTTGGAAATAGAGATTTTTTATTTTAAACGGGTCAAAGGTTTTAAAGCCCAGCTGGAAAGCCTGTTTGTTTGCCCAGTAGCCATTTCCGGCCAGCACTTCATGCAAAGTAAACTCATCCAGTACCAGCTGACCGTAAAAAACATTGTGGTTCCCCACTACCACGCTCAGGTTGACACCCAGCAAAGCATTGTCAGGAGAGCCTAAGCTGAATTCGACCGGACGCAGGAAAAGAACAGGATTCAGATACTGCCAGTCGAACCCCCGTTAGTTTCCCAGTGTATCGGTAGCCTGCCACACGATGGCATCAAAGAAACTCAAATTGACCCGTTTGGAGATGGCCCAGCTGAGATAATGCACTGTGGAATATTTTCGCGGATAACCGATCTCGGGAATACCTGACCGGATATCGATATACTGATTATACAAAACAACATATTTCAGGTGCCATACATTCATAACCATTTTAAAATAGGCATTGGTGAAAGAGACATCGGAAAGAATAAGCGAACGGTAACCATCGCCGAGGAAGTTTTTACCCTGCCCCAGCTGAAAATGAAAATACTTCCCGGCCTGAAAGTTGATATAACCCGACACATTGGAATAATCAAAGCCATCGCTTTTGAAGCTCCTTGGAATACCCTGTCCGGGGACCACATGGTTTTTCCGGATAAAATAGTCCACGTAACCCACAAAAGCGGCCTGGTTCTCATAAAAACGCGTATAAAATGTTACGGCTTTCCCTATGCGGCCCTTTACCTCAATGCCCCGTGTATTGACCCAGGTAGTTTTATCACCGGCCACATCCCGTCCCACACCGAAATTCATGAGCGGATTAACCACAAGATCGAAATTTTTGGTATAAAGGGTAACTACATCCATATTGAAAAGCTTATCCCACGCTTTCTGTTTCCATTTTTTGTCCGGTGCCGTTTTTTTATACATCCAAAGGAGCCGGCTAATAGAATCGTAACGGGTTATCTTTTCTATTTCCGGAAGATAATAGGGACGGATGGAGGTGTGAAAACGATCATCCTTAGAATACAGCACCTTTTGCAGACCACGATTAAAATCCTGATTCAAAGGTAAATAAGGAGACTGCGCAAAGGCCCCCTGAAAAAGGGAAAAGGCAAGAAAAAGTAGAAATATTTTTTTCAAAGCAACAAATTTAACAAGCATGGTTACCAATTAATCCACATCAGCCACAAAGCTGCCGGTAATATTTTTCTTCCGACGTTTTTTTACCATAAGAAATGGAATATAGGTCAACAAAGAAGCTAATACCACCAGGATAAGTAAAAGCACGGAAATACGCAGGTCTGAAAAGGAAAAGGAAAAAACAATAAATAGCAGGTTCACTGACAAAAGTATCAAAGTAACTTTATGGTGGCTCTCCATAATTTCAAGCAGGTAATGATGCACATGCCGCTTGTCTGGTCTGAAAGGGGAAATCCCTCTGGCCATACGGATAAGCATCACACGTACCGTGTCGAATATGGGAAGAATGAGAACACCAATAGAAACAGCAGGAGCGGCCTTCATAAAGTAAGGATTTGCCTCTCCAATGGCATGGTTAAATTCATTGAATTTTATAGCAAGAATAGATAGGATAAACCCCACCAATAAAGAGCCTATATCTCCCATAAAAATCTTATGTCTCTTTGAGAAAAAATTGAACCGGAAAAAGGCGAACAGAGCACCTACCATAGCTGCAGCAAGTATAGCAAGTTGTATCTGCCCTATAAGAAAAAACCATATACCGAAAACCAACGAAGCAAGTATTCCCACACCGGAAGAGAGACCATCAACGCCATCAATCAGGTTAAATGCATTTACAATGGCTACAATGACAAAAAGACTCAGGAAATCGCTTGAAACATAATTCAGGACACCAATACCTGCAAAACCATGCAGGCTGGACAACCGAACACCACCTAAATCAATAATAATGCCGGCGGCAATAATTTCACCGATAAACTTTTTCAACGGACTGAGGCCGGTAATGTCATCCTTCAGGCCGACAAAAAAAATGACCATACTTCCGGCCAGTACATATTGGATAAAAGGAATTTTCGCAATATTTAAAAAAATCATGGAGGAAATGACGAATCCGGAAAAGATGGCGATACCGCCTAAGGTGGGAGTAATTTGCTCATGAGAGGTACGGCCGTTGGGGACATCGTACAAATTTTTGGCGCGTGCAACTTCAATAAGCGGAGGAATGGAAACATAAGTAATCATAAACGCCAAAATGAGGGTTTCCCAGATTACCCAATTTTCATTGTGAAAAAGAATTTCCATAAATAAACAGCAATTAATTTAGTACAAAGGTAAAAAAATAACCTTCCTGAGAAGGAGGGGGA
>JAJRQN010000245.1 GCA_024280235.1 Bacteroidota bacterium
CATGTTTAAATTTTAAGCACACAGGGGGATGATTAAAGTCCGCATAGCGGACGACTCAAATGTAGTCTCGGATTTTAATCCGGGGCGATGGTATCAAAACACATTATATCAATATTTTACAAATTTCTAAACACATGAAAAGAAAAATATTACTCACAGCAGGATGGATATTCCTTGTTCAGGTTTTCTCATGGGCTCAGAACAGCACGGAAATCAGATATACCGATTACGTAAACCCATTTATCGGAACGGGTTCTGTTGACAGCTTAAGTCTTTCGGGCAGTAATTTCCCGGGAGCCATTGTTCCGTTTGGATTTGTTCAGCTAAGTCCCGATACGTATGTTGCCCCCGAAGACCCTGCCAGCGGATACGATTATGCCGACACGGTCATTGTAGGATTCAGCCATACGCATCTCAGCGGGACAGGCGTTGCCGATTTGTTCGATTTTTTGTTTATGCCTTTTAAAGGAGGAGAAAAATGGTATGCCTGCGGCAAGAAAGGGGAAAGAGGTTACAGCTCATCATTTAAACATGATAACGAAACGGCTTCACCGGGCTATTACCGTGTTTTTCTCGAAGACCCCAAAATAAATGTGGAACTGACAGCTACAGAACATTGCGGCATGCACCGATACATCAGTGAAACCGGCAAACCTTTTTCGTTAATGATAGACCTGAATCATTCGTTGGATAAAAAAAGACCTTATTGGACATGCCGTATTCTTGATGCGCAAATAAAGGTTTTGGATGACCACACCATTGAAGGGTATCGCTGGATAACCGGCTGGGCAAATCTTCGAAAAATTTACTTTATAGCCAAATTTTCAAAACCTTTTGATAAGTCGGTTTTCAAGGCGGGTTCTCATATCTATACAAATGTAAAAATCGCAAATGATAAAGATGTAAAAGCCATACTTACCTTTGATCATGTAGGGAAAGCGCCTTTAATTGTCAAAGTAGGGCTTTCGTCGGTTAGTTACAATGGGGCAAAAAATAATTTAGACTCCGAAATACAGGGTTTCGACTTCAACAAAGTAAAAAACCGTGCACAAAAGTTATGGAATAAAGAGTTGAGTGTGATAGACATAAAAGGAACACGGAAGCAAAAAGAGATTTTTTATACCGCCCTGTATCACACTTTTATTCATCCCAACAACATTGCCGATGTAAACGGCGATTACATTGATATAAACGGGGAATTGAAAAACGCACCCGACAAAAAGCTTTACAGCACTTTTTCACTTTGGGATACATTCAGAGCAGCGCACCCACTGTTTACTTTTACTGAGGAAAAACGAACTGCCGCCTTCATAAATTCGATGATCAGGCAATATGTTGATTACGGATATCTACCCGTTTGGCAGTTGTGGGGACAGGAGACTTACTGTATGATTGGCAATCATGCCATACCTGTTATTGTGGATGCTTTCCATAAACACATTCCCGGTATCGATTATCAATTGGCGTATAAAGCCATAAAAGCCTCATCGGAAACCCCGCACCTAAATTCTGATTTTAGCCTGTTGGATAAGTATCACTATTTCCCCGAAAACCTGCAAAGCCAGTCGGTTTCCATTACTCTGGAAATAGCTTACGACGACTGGTGCGTTGCGCAAATGGCGAAAGAAACGGGACATAATGATGATTACAATTATTTCATTAAAAGAAGTAATGACTATAAAAATTTGTTCGATTCCACTATGGGATTTTTCAGGGCCAAAGATGATAGAGGAAACTGGATAAAACCATTTTCGCCATTAAAATACGGAGGGAACGGTGGCTATCCTTTTACCGAAGGAAATGCGTGGCAATATTTGTGGTTTGTACCGGAGAATATGTACGCCCTCATAGATATGTTAGGCGGAGAAAAAAAGTTTACTGAGAAATTGGATACGTTCTTTACCCTAAATGCCAAACCGGAAGATGTGAACGGAAATGCTTCGGGGTTTATTGGGCAATATGCCCACGGCAATGAGCCGAGTCATCATATTGCCTATTTGTACGATTACACATCCTCTCCCTGGAAAACACAATATTACACCAACAAAATCATAAAAGAATTATATACGGACTCTCCGGCAGGGTATTCCGGCAACGAAGATTGCGGACAAATGTCGGCATGGTATATTTTTTCATCCCTGGGTTTTTATCCGGTTAATCCTGCCAATAATGTTTACTGTTTTGGTTCGCCGCAGTTGAAAGATGCTGTTATCCATCTGGCCAACGGAAAAAATTTTGAAGTGGTTACACACCATGTAAGCGACAAAAATATCTACATTCAAAAGATTCTTCTATACGGAAAGAGATATAAAAAGAATTTTATCACCTATAAAGAGATCATTTCAGGAGGAAAAATTGAATTTTACATGGGGCCTGAACCCAATAAAGCTTTATCGAAATACGAAAAGCCGCCTCTGATTTCATTGTAGTTTTAATTGTAATCATAGAAGCTGTAAAAAGTTAAATGGAATTTTTGACGATCGTTCGTAGTTAAACTGTCTC
>JAJRQN010000246.1 GCA_024280235.1 Bacteroidota bacterium
GGGGTAAATACTAATTTTCATTTTTTACCTTTCAGTACCTTTTTAGGCCGAACTCATTGATCAAATCTGAATCTTCAAAAAATTCAAACAAGGTAAATGATAACAAATAAAATCGGTTTTTCGAAAGTTTAAAATTGGATTCTCGAATCTCTTTTGTTTATGTTTCTTCTGATCATTTATTTCATAAATTTAACCTTTTGGAAACAAAACAGAATCCTTTTTTACCCTGTAAATAACCACTCGGCTGACAATAGAAAAAGGTAATTTCCAGTACATATCTTAATGATTTTTAACATTTATAACTTTGTTTCTTAGTATATTCTTCCATATTTCGAATATTTATATAGATAAATACAACATAAGTTTTAAATATTATGGGAATTTCATCTAAATGACAAAGATTTACCTTATCGAAATATGGGATTTCCCCAAATTTTGCAGCCGTAACGAATTTAATAAAATTTGATTTTACTTTAGACCCCATAAAATCATTTACTATTTCTCATTTTTATTAATCAAAAAAGATTGCCTTATGAAAAAATTTATTTTATTTATTTTAGGAATTAGTTTTAGTGTAGCAAGTTACGCACAAACAGATGTACAAGTTCATTGGGTTTTTGGGGCGAAAGACCAGCCTGCGCATCTGCTTACCACAGTGGAAAGTTTTAATATGGATAAATGGGGAAGTACCTACTTCTTTATTGACATGAATTACAAAACCAGCGAAAACTTGTATGGTGTAAATACTGCCTACTGGGAAATTTCACGGAATTTAAGATTTTGGAAAGCGCCCATCGATTTTCACGTGGAATACAATGGTGGTTTTGGTATGTTTGAGGCAACACCTTATAATGGGGCATATGAAATTAAAAATGCATGGCTGTTTGGTGGACAATATACCTGGGCAAGCAAAGATTTTAGCAAAATTATTAACCTGCAATTAATGTATAAATACATTGTCAGAGAACACTATCCTTCGTTTCAGATAACCGGTGTATGGACACTCCACTTCTTTAAAAAGAAATTTACCGCTTCCGGATTTTTTGATTTCTGGCATGAAAAAAAAGATTTTACACACAGCGATGGGACAACCGCTTCCACAAATATGGTATTTCTTTCACAACCTCAGTTTTGGTATAATTTCGGAAAACATTTCTCTATGGGTTCGGAAATTGATATTGAAAACAACTTCATCATCGAGAATTTCAGGATCGTTGCCACTGCCGCTGTAAAGTGGACGTTTTAATCTGAAAACTTAAAACTATGTTTGAAAAATATTTTCAGTTAAAAAAGAACAACACAAACGTCCGCACAGAGCTAGTCGCAGGGTTAACTACCTTTTTGACCATGGCTTACATTCTGGCCGTTAATCCGGCTATCCTGGGAAAAACGGGTATGGATGTGCATGCTGTTTTTACGGCAACAGCCGTAGCCTCTATAATCGCTACCCTCGTTATGGCACTGTATGCCAAGCTACCTTTTGCTTTGGCTCCCGGAATGGGCTTAAATGCTTTTTTTGCCTTTACCGTTGTGCTGGGTATGGGATACACATGGGAATTTGCACTTACCGCTGTTTTCCTTGAAGGCATCATCTTTGTTTTGCTTACCTTCTTCAAAATCAGAGAACTTATTGTAGATGCTATTCCAATTAATATAAAGCATTCCATCTCAGCAGGTATTGGATTGTTCATTGCTTTTATCGGATTGCATGGTGCAGGAATCGTTGTTTCCAGCAAAGCAACACTTGTTACTCTGGGTAGCATGAACAATCCCACGGTTTGGATAGCTTTGGCAGGATTATTTATCTCGGGTGTTTTGCTTGCATTGCGTGTGAAAGGTGCTCTGTTGTATGGTATCTTTGCCTCCACACTTATCGGCATACCTTTGGGAATCACCCAACTCCCTGATTCTTCCATCGTTCAGTTGCCTCCGTCCATTGCTCCAATTTTCTTTAAATTTCAATGGCAGCACGTTTTTACAATGAATATGGTAATCATTTTGTTTACCTTTTTGTTTGTGGATATGTTTGATACAGTGGGTACCTTGATTGGTGTGGCTTCAAAAGCCAATATGCTCACCAAAGAGGGGAAACTTCCAGGAATCAACAAAGCACTCTTTGCAGATGCCATCGGAACTACTTTTGGTGCTATTTTGGGAACTTCAACGGTTACAACCTATGTAGAAAGTGCCGCCGGAGTGGCCGAAGGAGGAAGAACCGGGTTAACCTCACTTACCACCGCCGGTTTGTTTGTGCTGGCTCTTTTCCTGGCACCTGTTTTTCTCATGGTTCCTGAGGCAGCTACAGCCCCCGCCCTCATTCTTGTTGGTTCATTTATGATGAGCCCGGTGCAAAAAATTGACTTTAGTGATTATACCGAAAGTATTCCTGCTTTCTTAACCATCGTTATGATGCCCCTTACTTACAGCATTGCTGAAGGGATTGCTTTTGGTATGGTTTCCTACGTTGTTCTTAAAGTGCTGAGTGGTAAATATAAAGAAGTCAGCTGGACGATGTATATTTTGGCGATATTATTTGTCATTAAATTCATTATGTAAGATATAGTTCATGAAAATTCAAGAACAAAATTGCCAACTAAATTCCATAACACTTTTCGTCTTAGGCGGAAAGTGTTATGGATAAACTACACGTAAATACCTAAGCACACTTTAAATTCACATGTAAATAAATGAAGATGGAAAAAGAAGAGAATAAAGCTTTCATGGCCAAAGCTGTTGAACTGGCTAAAAAAAATGTAAACAGCTCAGAAGGCGGGCCTTTTGGTGCAGTCGTAGTAAAAGATAGTAAAATTGTAGGTATGGGAAGCAACAAAGTTACTGTACACAATGACCCAACGGCTCACGCAGAGATTGTCGCCATTCGGGATGCAGCCAAGAACTTGGGAACCTTTGATTTAAGCGGCTGCGATATCTACTCAAGCTGTGAACCGTGCCCCATGTGTCTTGGTGCCATCTACTGGGCGCATTTTGACAACCTTTATTATGCTGCCACAAAAGACGATGCTGCCAAAGCTAATTTTGACGACTCTTTTATTTACAAAGAATTTGCTCTTCCCAAAGACGAACGTTCCATAATAGCAACACAGTTGATGCGCGAAACTGCCGTGAAAGTTTTTGAGGAATGGAACCTCACAGAAAACAAAATTCCTTATTAACCAGAGAACAAGTTCTTTTTAAAGAGAAGGCCTTGCTAAAAAGACAGTTAGTACACTTTGGCTATGATTGCCACAATTAATGTGAAGATAATTCAACTTGTACACGAAATTTATTCACAATAATATTCTAAAGAAAAAACATTATGGCTATTTTATTAAAAAACATTTCAACAGCAGTTACTTTCAACAACCAAAATGATATTCTGTCGAATACGGATATTTTGATTGAAGAAAACCAGATTTCATCCATTGGAAAAAACATAACCGCTCCAATAGGAACAGAAATTATTGATTGCACAAATCTTATCGCTTTGCCGGGATTCGTAAACACACATCACCATCTCTACCAAACGTTGTTCAGAGGAATACAGGAAGTGCAGGAGATGCCTCTATTCCCATGGCTTATAGGGCTGTATGAGTTTTGGAAGCACATCACCCCGGAAGCCGTTTACTATGGTGCCATGGTCGGATTCAGCGAATTGCTTCGTACCGGATGTACTACCACTATGGATCACCATTATGTTTTTCCAGAAAACCAACCCGCTACACTCATCGATGAACAAATCAAAGCTGCTGCAGAAATAGGTATTCGTTTTCATGCAACACGAGGCTCCATGTCGCTGGGAAAAAGTCTGGGCGGTCTTCCCCCGGATACCGTGGTGCAGAAAGAAGAGGTTATCCTCAAAGATTCCGAAAGACTGATAAATACCTACCATGACACCCGCAGATTTTCGATGCAACGCATTGCCCTGGCCCCCTGTTCTCCCTTTTCCGTTACAAAAGAATTAATGATTGAAACCAGGAAATTAGCAAGGAAAAAAAATGTTATGCTGCATACCCACCTCGCAGAAACCAAGGATGAAGAAAATTTCTGTTTGGAGAAATTTGGCAGAAGGCCCGTCGAACTCATGGCTGACATGGAGTGGACGGGATCTGATGTGTGGTTTGCCCATGTCATTCATATTAATGATGAAGAAATGAAACTACTGGATGGCGCAGGAGTAGCACATTGCCCCTCTTCAAACATGAAACTCTCCAGTGGTATCTGCCCCACAAGTGAGCTGCTGGATGCCGGTGTAAAATTAAGTATCGCCGTTGATGGCAGTGCTTCAAACGATGGCTCAAACATGTGGGAAGAAATCCGGAGAGCTTATTTACTGAATCATTTAAAATATGGCAGCAATGGGCTGAATGCCTACGAAATATTGAAAATGGCCACAAGAGGCGGAGCAGAAGTACTGGGAAGAAATGATATAGGTATTTTACAGGAAGGAATGGCGGCAGATATTGTTTTGTTTGACCTAGATGACATTGCCTATGCCGGCTCACATGACCCGTTGGTAAGTATGGTAACCTGTGGCAATTCCAGCTTGGTTAAAATGACCATTGTAAATGGAAAAATGGTTGTAAAAGATGGTAAGCTACTCACAATAGACACCCATAAAACAGGAAAGCAGGCACACAAAGTGGCTACTGATTTAGTGGAATTTCAAAGAAGTCATTCCTGACAGATTCTTTGATACTGTAATTTTCCTAAAATGCATTTGAAATTTATATACACTTTAGCCCACATGACAATTATAAATCTTACATTTCTACATTTAAACATTCTTTTATATCATAATTTAATAGAATTTTAAGCCAAGTTTTATAAATACAAATAGAAAATATGAATATATTTTATCTTATAAATAAGAGTTTTCCCTAATACAAACAATATTTTTTATGTCAAATATCCCATTTTACCAAATTTCAGATGCCACAAGGACTAACAGTCAAATAATTCTACCTTAGACCACTGAAATTTATTTTGAAATTATTTTTTATTAACCTTTAAATTTTACCAAATGGAAAGAAGCAAGACACATCCAGTTAATGAAATGCTGCCGGGAGGCAAACTATTTGTCTATGGCCTGCAACACGTGTTGGCTATGTACGCCGGCGCCGTTGCAGTACCACTTATCGTTGCGAGTGCAGCCCACTTGACCAAAGCCGAAACTGCATTCCTGATTAATGCAGACCTGTTTACCTGTGGCATAGCCACTTTGATACAAACCTTGGGTATCTGGAAACTGGGTATCCGTATTCCTGTCATTCAGGGTGTTACCTTTGCAGCCGTAACCCCCATGATACTGATTGCTCAGTCCAAGGGAATGGAAACTATTTTTGGCGCTGTAATTGTTGCCGGACTTTTCACTTTACTTATTGCACCTTATTTTAGTAAGTTGCTACGCTTTTTCCCACCCATTGTAACCGGAAGTATTATCACCATTATTGGTATTTCTCTTCTACCCGTGGGTATTGCATGGTCAGCCGGTGGTTTCGGAAATCCGAATTATGCCTCTCTGGAGTTTTTGGCCATTGCAGGAATTGTCCTTTTGGTCATTCTTGGAATAAACAAATACTTTACAGGCTTTATTGCCAATATCTCGGTGCTTATCGGGCTGTTTGTCGGGATGCTTATTGCCTATCCGTTAGGATTAGTTAACCTTTCGGGGCTTTCTGTCGCACCATGGTTAAGATTTGATGAACCTTTCTTTTATGGCTGGCCAAAATTTGATGCCGGAGCCATTCTTGCCATGATTATTGTTATGTTGGTTACCATGGTCGAATCCACAGGTGATTTCCTTGCTATTGGTGAGATCATTGATTTACCCATCAGAGAAAAAGACCTTACACGCGGTTTAAGAGCGGATGGATTCTCCACAATGCTGGGTGGTATGTTTAATGCTTTCCCCTATACCGCCTTCGCTCAGAATGTGGGACTGGTAGGCTTAACCGGCGTAAAAAGCCGTTTCGTGGTTGCTGCCTCCGGTGTTATCCTTGTTGTGTTGGGATTATTCCCGAAACTGGCAATCATCATCGCTTCTTTGCCTAACCCGGTATTGGGTGGTGCAGGTATTGCTATGTTTGGTATTGTTGCCGCCAGTGGGATTAAAACTCTCTCACGTGTTGATTTCGTCAAAAATCAACAAAATATCTTCATTGTGGCTATCAGTATTGGTATTGGTATTATTCCATTAGTTGCCCCCGAATTTTTTAAACATTTTCCCGCATGGAGCCAAACAATATTGCATAGCGGTATTACATTGGGATCTATAACGGCTGTTACGCTCAATGCTTTCTTTAATGGTGGGAAAGGAGCCGGAGAGATAGGTGAATCCACCAAAGAAGCAGAAAAAGAGATTGAAGAAGTAGCTGCCGAAATGATTCAGGAAGTGTAAACCATCTTATTTATAATAAAACCTAAATTCAAATCGGGAAAACAGACAGTGAATACATCCTGTCTGTTTTCCTTTCCCAAACAAACAACCACCTTGTATTCTCTTACAACACCGGTTTTAGTTGTTGATTTCAAACAAAGCTTTTGAAGATAGAGAAAAAAAATAGCAGTATTTTTCTGTAGTTTTGCTCAATTATTAAAACTTTATCTTATGCCTGACCAATTTCATCCAATACCATTAGCCCAATTATGGCAACTCCTTATCAGCGAGTTCCAACGCGAAGGAAAAATTTTGGGAATAGATCAGTCCCTTTTTTATCATCCGGACAAAGAAAATCGTTTTCAAACGAACCTTTTTGGCCACAAGCTGGCCTCCCCGGTAGGTGTTGCTGCCGGCCCGCATACCCAAATGGCACAAAACATTGTTGCCTCCTGGCTCATGGGTTCCCGCTATATCGAGCTAAAAACAATTCAGACACTGGATGAACTGGAAGTGTCCAAACCCTGTATCGACATGCAGGATGAAGGCTACAACTGCGAATGGTCTCAGGAATTGAAGATTAAAGAGAGTTTTAATGAATACCTCCATGCCTGGATTATTATTCATCTGCTCCATGATATTTTGGGCTTTGAAGGAGAAGTGGATACAATATTTAACATGAGTGTTGGCTACAACATGGAAGGTATCTTGCAAAAAAATGTACAATGGTTTCTGTCGCACATGCAAAATGCTCAAAAAGAGCTAAACGAAAAAATAGACGAGTTGGAACCGCTCTATCCTCAAATAAAAAACATTGCTATTCCTGCCTGTATTTCTGATAATATTACCCTGTCAACCATGCACGGTTGCCCTGCCAACGAGATTGAAGATATTGCCCGCTATTTATTAAAGGACAAGAGGTTACACACTTTTGTAAAGTTAAATCCAACCTTATTGGGACCTGTACAACTAAGAGATATTCTGAACAACAAACTAAAATTTAAAACTACTGTTCCGGATGAAGCTTTTGCCCATGATTTAAAATATGCTGATGCGGTAGCCATTGTCTCTGCATTGCAGCAACTCTCCAAAGAGCTTGACCTTACCTTTGGACTTAAGCTTACCAATACGTTGGAAGCACTCAACGAAAAAGATATTTTTGAACCGGAAAACAGCATGATGTACATGAGTGGCCGTGCGCTGCATCCCATTTCTATTCATGTGGCAGCCAAACTGCAAAAAGACTTTGGTGGAAAGCTGAATCTTTCGTTTTCAGGTGGAATTGATGCTTTCAACGTTTCCGACACGCTGGCCTGCGGATTTAAAACCATCACAGTCTGCTCCGACTTGCTCAAACCAGGTGGTTATACACGCATGGCCCAGTATTTTACCAACCTCAAAGAAGAATTTGAAAACGTTAAAGCCGGGAGTATTAAGGAATTTGTCCTTCAAAAATCAGGAGAAGATAAAGAAGAAAAAGCGGCTTATAATTTTCTGAAAAACTATGCGGAAAAAGTTACCCATTCGTCTCATTATCAAAGAAATTATATAAAAATACCTTCCATAAAAACCACGAAGCCGTTAGATTATTTTGATTGTATTAGTGCACCCTGCGAAGACACCTGTCCTGCCCATCAGGGGATTCCCTCCTACATGTATTACACAGCCCGGGGCGATTTTGCATCAGCTTACAATGTTATTGCCAAAACCAACGCTTTCCCCAATGCTACCGGAATGGTTTGTGATCATGTGTGCCAAACCAAATGTACAAGAATCAACTACGATGAAACACTTGCTATCAGAGATATAAAACGCTTTGTGGTAGAATGGCACAACAACAATAAAAAAGAAGAAGAATCGGCAAGTAAAATAGTAACAGAAGTCGGGAAAGAGGTTGCTGTTGTGGGGGCAGGTCCTACCGGATTGTCTGCTGCTTATTTCCTGCGAAAAAACGGCTTCGATGTGGATGTCTATGAAGCCAAAGGCCATCCGGGAGGCATGGTTTCCGGCGCTATTCCGAAATTTAGAATTCCCGATGAGTCAGTATTGATGGACGTGGAAGAAATCAGTAAAACAGGTGTAAAAATTCATTACAACCATAAAATTACGAACAATGAATTCACACACTTCCAACAGGAAAAATATGCTATCGTGCTGGCAATAGGCGCACAAGGTGTTCCGGAGCTTGACATTCCGGGAATCGATGCCCATGGAGTTTATGAATCATTGGATTTCCTGGAAAAAGCGAGACAAGACTTTTCAATAAACCTGGGAGAAAATGTTGTGGTTATTGGCGGCGGAAACACAGCCATGGATATTGCCCGTACAGCGGGCAGAATGATTAGCAGAAAAGGAAAGGTTACCCTGATTTACCGCCGTACAATAGAAGAAATGCCGGCTGTTTATCAGGAAATTATTGACGCTATGGAAGAAAGTGTCAACATTGTAGAATTAACTTCTCCCGTGGAGATCATAACAGATGCTGCAGGGAAAGTTACCGGAATAAATTGTATCCGGATGAAACCCGGCGAACCGGATGAAAGTGGTCGCCATCGTCCCGTTCCTATTCCCGGAAGTAAATTTTACCTACCGGCCGACAGCGTGATTCCTTCCATTGGCCAAAAAATTACGGTTGACTTTGCCGATCCGCAACTGCTCAAACCAAAGCCTGAGAGTTATGAAACACAAATTCCAAATGTATATATCGGAGGTGATGCCCGCCTGGGTGCTTCTTCGTTGATCAACGGAGTGGCCGATGGACGCAATATAGCTGAGCTTATTACACAAAAAGCAGGCCTGCCATTTATTTTGAATGAAAATAGTCCAGTCGAAAGGCAAAGAAAATCTGTCAGGGAACTGATGCTGAAAAAGGCAGAGCGTATCCCGGGAATCCATCCGGCAGAATTATCCCTTGAAAACAGAAAAGACTTCACCATCGTTACAGACACATTTACCGAGGAACAGGCAAAAAAAGAAGCTTCAAGGTGCCTTCTGTGCGATGAAGTATGCAATATCTGCACCACCGTATGCCCCAATTTCGCCAATGTTTATTACAAGGCAAAAAAAGAGTCTTTTTCCCTGCAAAAGATCATGGTAACCAATGGAAACTTTGAGATAATGCCGGATACCAATTTTGAGATTACACAAGACATTCAAATCTTGAATATTGATAATTTCTGTAACGAATGTGGAAATTGCAATACTTTTTGTCCGACTCAGGGAGCACCTTATAAAACAAAACCCAAAGTCTTCCTCACAAAATCCTCTTTTGAAAATGCTGAAAACGGCTATTATTTGGAGGAAACAGGAGAGAACACTGTGCTGACGGGAAAAAAAGAAGATATGGTTTCCGTTCTTATCAAAAGGGGAGATAACTATACTTTCAAAAACACACAGGTTGAAGTTGTCATCCGGCGTACCGATTTTACCATTCTGAAAGTTACGCTCCAAAAAGGAATACCAAACGGCTCCATAAGTCTGCAACAAGCTGCACAGATGCATGTTATCATGCAGGGAATGACAAATTTAACTTTCGGATAAACATATTGCCGTAACGATAACTTACAGCTTAAATTGATACGAAATTTTGGAATTTGTCAGAACAAACGAACTGTAAAATTGAGAAATAGTTTCAATAACAGAAAGTTTCTCGGTAAGGAAATCATGGTAAGCATCCATATCTTTACAATACACTTTTAACAAAAAATCGAAATTTCCCGATATGTAATAACATTCGCTTACTTCATCCATCTTATCAATTTCTTTCTCAAAATATTCCACAACTTCTTTGGTATGTTTCGAAAGATTTATAGAAATGTAAACAATGAGATTTTTATCCAGCTTTTTCGGATCCAACAGCGTAATGTATTGCTTGATGAGGCCTCTTTTTTCCAGCTTTTTTATCCGTTCATAAATAGGAGTTGTGGACAAAAAGAGTTTTTCCGACAACCGGCGGATGGTGATTCTGCTGTTTTGTTGCAACAGGTTAAGCAATTTTAAATCAATTTCGTCTATTTGTCTTGCTTTTTTTTCCATTTTATTTCATATTTTATTTCACATTCGAGAAAAATATCAGCTACTTTTTCTAAGGTAAAATTAGAAAATCCAACTGAACATGATAAAGAGCTAAATAACACAACAAATATAGTATAATTTTTCTTTATTTTTAATTTCTTAAGAAAAATAAATTAGGAACTTCATTATTCACAAAATAATTATACATTTGTACAAATTAAAAAATAAAAACCATGATACATTTTTCTGACAGGGTTGCAAATGAAAAGGCCCTCCAACATGCTGTAGAACGTTTTAAAGAACAAAAGATTATTCTGCCCACTTTTGAGCAACAACGTCATCCCGAGACTATTCCGGACAAAATAAAAGATGCCTTAAAAAATGTGGGATTGTGGGACATCAATCCTTTAAACCTTTTCCGGATTACATGGAAAAACGAACCCAAAGAAAAAGGAGGCCTTTTTGGTAAGCCCAACTATTTTGAACTTCCTTCTGAATTTACCGGAGTAAAAGCCCGTATTGTTTTGATGGTTGGAAAATATTTTCCTACCGGAGCACACAAAGTAGGTGCTGCATTTGGATGCCTCGCTCCGCGTATTATTACCGGCGAGTTTGATCCTACTTATCATAAAGCCGTTTGGCCCTCCACGGGAAACTACTGCAGAGGTGGTGCTTTTGACAGCCGGCTTATGGGAACCGAACCTATTGCCATACTGCCACAGGAAATGAGTCAGGAACGCTTTGACTGGCTGCGAAATGAGGTAAAGTCAACTGTTATCGCTACTCCGGGGAGCGAATCCAACGTAAAAGAAATTTATGATAAATGCTGGGAACTAAGACGCACCCGTAAAGATGTGGTCATCTTTAATCAGTTTGATGAATTTGGTAATTCCGCATGGCATTACAACATTACCGGACAAGCCATTGAAGAAGTCTTTGAATTAACCAAAGATAAAAATACCCAACTGGCTGCTTATGTTTCGGCTACCGGTTCAGCAGGAACCATTGCCGCCGGAGATTATCTTCGTACAATTATTCCACATATCAAAGTAGTGGCTTCCGAAGCACTCCAGTGTCCTACTCTGCTCAGAAACGGCTTTGGTGCTCACCGCATTGAAGGTATTGGCGACAAACACGTGCCATGGATTCACAATTCGAGAAATACAAATGTAGTTTCTGCCATCGACGATGAAGATACCATGCGTTTGCTGCGTCTTTTTAATGATCCCGAAGGGCATAAATACCTGCGTTCCGTTGGCTTTGATGACGAAATGATTGCCAATCTGCCCCTAATGGGAATCTCTTCCATTGCCAACCTGCTTACAGCCATTAAAACAGCTAAGTATTTTGACATGACCAGTGACGATATGATTGTTACTATTGCCACCGACTCTGTGGATATGTACCATTCCAGACTGAAAGAACTTAATGAGGATAAAGGCCGGTACTCTGCTTACGATGCCGCTGCTGACTATGCAAGTTGCCTCATGGGACAACGAACAGACAACATGCGTGAGTTGGGTTATCAGGATCAGAAAGCCATTCATAACCTGAAATATTTTACCTGGGTCGAACAACAGGCAAAAGAAGTGGAAGACCTGAATACACTTTGGTACGACCGCGAAATTTGGCCTAAACTTTTCAATCAGGTAAAAGTTTGGGATAAGCTGATAGAAGAATTCAACGACCGTACTGGTCTGCTGAAAGCATTATAAAACAATACTATTTTTTAAGCAAATCCCCAAAAAGGTTTTCTCTTTTGGTGATTTGCTTAATTTTGTTTAGGACAATAATTTGGAAAAGATTATGACACACGAATCTCAAAAATTTCATTATGAATGTGTGGACTGTGGTCGTGTTTTTCACGATGACAGTTTACGCTATTTATGTCCCGATTGCAGCCGCAATCAAAATCCGGAAGAAGCTCCGAAAGGAGTGTTAAAAGTGTGTTATCCATACAAAGAAATTAAAAAAAAGTATACCTCATTTAAAGCACTCAAAGCCACTGGTTTTTTGGATTTATACCCTGTGCAAAGCATAGAAAGTTTTCCGCCACTACGCGTGGGACAAACGCCGCTTTATCACATCAGTCGGCTCAACGGCAAGCTTCTTGATGCGAATCTGTATTTAAAAGATGATTCTCAAAACCCTACATACTCCTTTAAGGACAGAGCATCTGCGCTTGTAGCTGCTTTTGCCAAAGAACGAAACCTCAACATCATTATTACAGCCTCTACAGGCAATGCCGGTTCCTCGTTGGCGGGAATTTGTGCCTCATCAGGCCAAAAAGCTATTGTGCTTGTTCCCGAAAAAGCCCCTCTGGCCAAACTCACACAAATTATTATGTATGGTGCCAAAATCATCCCGGTAAAAGGAACCTACGATGATGCTTTTGACCTGAGCGTGAAAGCCACTGAGAAATTTGGCTGGTATAACCGGAACACGGCTTTTAATCCGCTCACTATCGAAGGAAAGAAAAGTGTAGCTTTTGAACTTTTTGATCAAATGGGTGAAACTATTCCCGACAGAATCTTTGTTCCGGTGGGTGATGGTGTCATTATTTCGGGCGTTTACAAAGGATTTGAAGACTTACTCAAAATGGGCTTTATCGATAAGATGCCTGTCGTAGTAGCAGTACAATCCACAGGCAGCGACAACCTTGTCAGAAATACTTTTTCCGATACTATCGAATTCCACAGCAGCCACACCATCGCCGATTCCATTTCCGTGGATATCCCAAGAAACTTTTTTATGGCAAGGCAGTATTTACAAAAATATGATGGTGAAATACTTGCTGTTGAAGATGAAGCTATTATGGAAGCCTCAAAACAATTATCGGCAAATACCGGATTGTTTTCCGAACCGGCTGCAGCAACTGCTTTTGCAGGATACAGCTATTATCATAAAAATGGTAAACTTCCACTGAGAAGTAAAAATATTGTCCTGCTCACAGGCAGCGGATTAAAAGATCTGAAAGCGGTACAACAGATCATTTCTATTCCACAGGCCATTCATCCCGATTTATCCGAACTCCAAAACTTAATATCATGATAACTTTCAATCTAAATGGCAAAAAACTAACTTATGAAGGAGATGAAAATTACACCCTTCTGAACTTTTTACGTAAAGACATGGGAATTACTTCCGTAAAAGATGGTTGTTCAGGACAAGCGGCATGTGGTGCCTGTACGGTAGAAATCAACGGAAAAGCCAAACTTTCGTGTGTAACCAAAATGGGAACTTTGCAGGATGCAACCATACTGACCATGGAAGGTTTTCCTGATTATGTCAAAGAAACCATTGCAACGGCTATGGTAAACGAAGGGGCCGTACAGTGCGGATTTTGTACCCCCGGATTTATTACCGTTACAAAAGTATTGCTCGAAAAAAATCCCAATCCTACTATCGAAGAACTACGAAAAGCTTTCAAACCAAATGTTTGCCGGTGTACAGGATATAAAAAAATTGAAAAAGGTGCACTTACAGCTGCCGAAGCCCTTCGAAATCACACCCATCTGAAAGTACGAAAAACTTCGGGGAAAATTGGAGAACCGCAACCAAAATACAAAGCCATGGAAGCTGCTTTGGGAAAGAAAAAATTTGTGGATGACATAACCGTGGATGGAATGTTGTTTGGAGCACTGAAACTCAGCGATTACCCCAAAGCAAAAGTATTGAGAATTGATACTTCCGAAGCAGAAGCCTTAGAAGGCGTTGTTCGCATATTTACTGCAAAGGATATTCCCGGTGAGAAAAAAGTGGGACTAATCCTGCAGGATTGGTCGGTGATGATTGACGAAGGAGAAACCACTCATTACATTGGCGATGTGATAGCCGGTGTGGCAGCCTCTTCGGATGCCATTGCCCGAAAAGCGGTGGAATTGATCAAAGTGGACTACGAAGTTTATAAACCGGTAACGGATATTTTTGAAGCCATAGACGGAGACAGAGTTCATGCGGAACGTCCCAATAACTTTGACACGGTACTGGTAAAAATTGGCGATCCGGAAGAAGCTTTTAAGAAAGCAAAATACATTTCTAAAGGAAGATACCAAACCCAACGTATCGAACATGGATTTTTAGAAAAAGAATCATCATTGGCTCTGCCTTCTGATAATGGAGGCATTTTGCTCTATAGCCAAAGTCAGGGCATTTATGAAGACCAGCGACAGGTAGCCATGATTTTGGGTCTTCCGGAACAAAAAGTACATGTTAAACTGGTTCCCAACGGAGGTGGATTCGGCGGCAAAGAAGACCTGTCTATTCAGGGACATACTTCACTGTTTGCTTTTCTGCTGCAAAAACCGGTAAAAATTACCCTTACCCGCGAAGAATCTATTCGTTTACATCCCAAACGGCATCCTGTAATTATGGATATGGAAGTAGGTGCTGACGAAAACGGAAAACTTGTCGCATTGAAACTGGAAGCCTACGGCGATACAGGTGCTTATGCCTCAGTAGGAATGAAAGTATTGGAAAGAGTTGCCGGTCATGCTGCCGGAGGCTACTTCATTCCGGGCGTTTCCATGGTTGCCCGAACAGTTTATACCAATAACATCCCTTGTGGAGCCATGCGCGGTTTTGGTGCCAATCAGGTAACCTTTGCTCTGGAAGTTTGTATTGATGATATTTGTCGTCAGGGTGGATTCGACCGTTGGCAGTTTCGATGGGACAATGCCCTTGTGGACGGATTAAAAACATCCACCGGCCAACGGGTTTATGGCGTAGGAATACGCTCATGCCTTGAGGCTTTAAAAGATGATTTTTATAAAGCCAAATATGCAGGACTGGCTACCGGAATTAAAAACTCGGGGGTTGGAAACGGTATGATAGATGAATCGAAAACAAAGATTGAAATTCTCGAAGGCGGGAAAGTAAGATTAAATCACGGATGGACCGAAATGGGACAAGGAGTCAACAATATGGCACTACAAACTCTCTGTCAGGAAACCGATATCAATCCGGATGATATTGAGGTAGTTATTGATACAGATGCTGCCATCAAAACCGGAATGACTACCTCTTCGAGAGCTACTGCATTAGTAGGACTGGCAATTATCAATGCTTCGAAAGCATTGAAAGAAGACCTGAAGAATAAAACACTTCAGGAACTTGCAGGAAAAACTTACAGCGGACAATATATTTGCGATTGGACAAACAAACCTGCCGACATGGTAGATGATCCAAAGATTCATTATTCTTATGGTTATGCTGCTCAGTTGTGTATTGTTAATAATGAAGGTAAAGTTGAAAAACTGGTGGCTGCCCACGATGGGGGTAAAATTATGAATCCTATGTTGTTTGAAGGACAAATTGAAGGAGCAGTAGCCATGGGATTGGGCTATGCTCTCTCGGAAGACCTACCCATGGAAAAAGGTTATTTGGTACATGACAAGTACCGTAAATTGGGCATCTTACGCGCCCATGAAACTCCCGAAATTGTTGTAAAAGGCATAGAAGTTCCCGATCCGGTCGGCCCTTATGGAGCTAAGGGAATCGGAGAAATTGGCCTTGTACCTACTGCCGGTGCTGTTGCCAATGCCTTGTGCGCTTTTGATGGAAGAATGAGACACCGTTTGCCCCTGAACAAATTTTAATATTAGCTATCATCAAAATTCATGGCACATGTCAATACTCTTAAAAAATGCCAATTTTCTGGATTGGGAAACCCTGAAATTTAAACAAACAGACCTGCTGGTTACATCAGGTCTGCAAGGAAAAATACAATTTGTTCAGGAAGGATTTGTCGCTTCAAAGGATACAACTATCCTTGACTGTGAGGGTATGCTTGTTACCAAATCGTTTGTGGTAGGACATCATCATGTGTATTCGGCACTGGCCAGGGGAATGGGTACTCCCAAAAAGAATCCGGAAAACTTTGTTGAGATACTACAATACATTTGGTGGACACTCGACAAGTCGCTGGACAGAGATATGATAGAAGCCAGTGCACTATCCACAGCAATAGCTTGTGCAAAAGCCGGTTCCACATTTGTAATTGATCATCATGCTTCGCCACATGCAGTTTCAGATTCACTGGAAATTATTGGCAAAGCTTTTGACCAGATAGGTGTCAGCCATCTGCTATGCTACGAAAGTTCTGACCGTGATGGGCTTACAATTGCCGATGAAGGACTGGCAGAAACAGAACGGTATCTACAGAAACATCAGGGACTGGTTGGTCTTCATGCCTCCTTTACGGTGGGAGACCGCACCTTGGAAAATGCAGCACGTTTATCGGAGAAATATCACTCCGGCTTCCATATTCATGTGGCCGAAGACACTTACGATGAAGAATTCACACAAAAAGAATACGGAAAGAATATTATAGACAGGCTGAAGGAAACCGGTACACTTGATTCGTCAAAAACCATTCTCGGACACTGCCTGCACCTTTCGGAAAAAGAAAAAGAACTGGTTCGGCAATCTAAAGTGTGGATTGCCCAAAATCCTGACAGTAATCTGAATAACCATGTGGGCTTTTTTGATAGCAGAAATCTCGGCAACCGCATTATGCTGGGAACAGATGGAATGCACAGCAACATGATACGCAGTGCCCAACAAGCTTTTTTTGTAGGACAAACTTTTGACAATATTGATTTCCTGTCGGCGTATGAAAGATTCAGAAATGCCCATCGCTATCTGAACGAAAACAACTTTAAAGGAGATGGCGAAAATAATTTGGTCATTTTGGATTACAAAAGTCCCACACCGGTAACGGAAGATAATTTCCTCGGCCATTTTATCTTTGGACTTCAGGCTGCGGATGTACGTCATGTGATATCCAATGGAGAACTTATTGTGAAAAATCGCCGGATGGAGACTATCAACGAAGAAGATGTTTTGACTTTTACAAAAAGACAGGCACTTCGACTTTGGGAAAAAATGCAAAAATAAACTAACGGAGCTATCATTACTTTTTGTTCTCCCAAAGTAAGCTTCTAAACAATGCAGGCAACAAATAATGAAACGCAAAATTCTATGCGAAGTGGGTTATTTGGTTTATAGGAAAAAGAGAAAGATAAATGTATTAAATTGAAATTCAAATACTTAAAAATATATTATGAAAAAATTAGCAGTTGTAGCATTTGGTGGTAATGCTTTATTAAGAGCCGGCCAAAAAGGAACCATTGAGGAACAAACGGCCAATGCAGCTGAGGCAAGTAACAAATTATTGTCTTTAGTGAAAAAGTATAATCTTGTATTAACGCATGGGAACGGACCTCAGGTGGGAAATATTTTACTATCCAACAGTGCCGGAGAAAAATTATATGGTATTCCGGAAATGCCAATGGACGTTTGTGGTGCTTATTCTCAGGGATTCATCGGATATATTCTAGAGCAACAATTGCGTAATGCATTAATGAAACGAAATAAAGTGCGTGACATTATTACACTTATTACCCAGGTGCTGGTTGATAAAAATGATCCTGCTTTTCAGGAACCGAAAAAGCCTATTGGCCCTTATTACTCAAAAGAGGATGCCGAGTCCATCATGAAAAAAACCGGTGCAATATTTAAAGAAGATGCCCGTGGAAGAGGATGGCGCAAAGTGGTCGCTTCACCGGAACCACTTGTTATTTACAACCAAAAAACCATTGAGAAAATTGCAAGAGAAGGCCATATTGTTATCACCGTGGGCGGAGGCGGTATTCCCTGCTATTTTGAAACAGAAAAAATACTTAAAGGAATTGAGGCTGTTATTGATAAAGACCTTGCCTCTTCACGTCTGGCCATTGGGATTCGTGCGGATAAATTCTTTATTCTAACCGATATCTCAAAGGTTTTCATCAATTTTAATACCCCACAGCAAAAGGCTATTGACAAAATGACCATTCTGCAGGCAGAACAATATGTTCGGGAAGGTCAGTTTGGAGAAGGAAGCATGAAACCAAAGATTACGGCAGCCATCAATTTTGTAAAAAATACAGGAAAAGATGCCATTATTACAGAAACAGGAAAACTGGGTATTGACAATGGTGGCACCCGAATTACAATGGTATAAAAAGCATAGGAGCCTTGAAGGATAACTGATTTAAAACGTTCTGCATTTACTTCAGGGTCTCCTTTTTTCTATCTTTTCCATTCAAATAATAATTAACAATTTATCCGGTATATAAAATGTAATTGACACAAAGTTTATGGAATAAGCTATTCATTTTTCGTTCCATCCTTCAAATCAGAGATTTATTAGTAAGATACCTTTGTTTTAGCCAGGTTGTTTAAAGTTTAAAAGATAATTTAA
>JAJRQN010000247.1 GCA_024280235.1 Bacteroidota bacterium
GAGAACCAAACATAATCTCTACGACTTCATGTTGAAATACAACCTGCGCAAAGCTGCTATCGGCATAGAATGGCTACACAGTAATCTTACTTATGGTAAGACAGATGAGAACATTCAGGGTAATCAAATATCATTGAGTGCTTTATATAAGTTTTAATTCTATTCATTGTTAATTCATTAAAAAATTTAAACTATGGCTTCAATATTAATTATGGTACTGGTATTTGCAGGTTATCTTGTCATGTACCAGGTTTACGGAAAGTTCATTGGAAATAAAATCTTCCGACTGAGCGACAACAACAAAGTTCCTTCTGTCGAACTGGAAGATGGTGTGGACTTTGTACCTACCAAGAAAGAGGTGATTTTCGGTCACCATTTTGCCTCCATTGCCGGTACAGGTCCCATCGTAGGACCTGCTATTGCAGTGATATGGGGATGGCTTCCTGCCCTGATTTGGGTTTTTGTGGGATCTATTGTCATGGGTGCAGCTCATGATTTTGGCTCTTTGATTCTTTCCATGCGTAATCAGGGAAAATCACTTTCTGAATTTACGGCTAAATATATCAACACACGTACAAAATACTTCCTGTTCTTTATTGTTTTTATGGAGTTGTGGATTATTGTGGCAATTTTCGGTTTGGTGATTGCCATTCTCTTTAAGATGTATCCGCAGTCGGTAATTCCGGTATGGGTTGAGATACCCATTGCCATATATTTGGGATATCTCGTTTATAAAAAAGGTACCAATCTTGCTGTGGCCTCTATTATTGCTGTGATAGTCATGTATCTGACTGTAATTCTTGGAGCTTATGTTCCGTTGAGGATGCCGGCAGTACTCGGTTTATCTCCCATTGCCGTCTGGACTATTATTTTACTTATTTATGCGTTCGTAGCCTCTGTATTGCCGGTAACAACATTGTTGCAGCCTCGCGACTATATTAATTCTCATGAATTGATAGTAGCTCTTGTTCTTCTTGTCCTTGGTGTTCTGTTCGCTGGTTTTGGCGGTCATCTGCATATTGTTGCACCTGCTGTTCGTCCACATCCGGCAGGCTCACCATCTATGTGGCCGTTTTTATTCATTACCATTGCCTGTGGTGCTATTTCCGGTTTCCACGCACTGGTATCTTCCGGAACTTCCTCAAAGCAGGTGCGAAAAGAGACCGATTCGCTCTTTGTTGGATATGGTTCTATGCTTATGGAAGGTTCATTGTCCACGCTGGTAATTATTGCTACTACTGCTGGTATCGGCATGGGATATATTGCCAAAGATGGGGCAATACTGACTGGTGTTCAGGCATGGACACATCATTATGCTTCGTGGGCAGCTGCCGGTGGGTTAAGTTCTAAAGTAGGTGCTTTTGTAGAGGGTTCGGCCAACATGATAGAAGCTGTTGGAATTCCGAAAGTTATTGCCATGACTATAATGGGTGTGTTTGTGGCTTCGTTTGCCGGAACTACCATGGATACGGCAACCCGTGTTCAGCGTTATCTACTTACCGAAACTTTCCCCAAAACCTTTAGAAACAAATATATATCTACCGGTTTTGTGGTTCTTGTTGCGCTGTTTCTGGTTTTCTCTTCGGGGGCAAATGGAAAAGGTGCTCTTGCTCTTTGGCCTCTGTTTGGTGCGGTAAACCAAACGCTGGCAGCACTGGCATTGATAGTTGTAACTATCTATCTGAAAGGACGTTCCAAATGGGGGTGGCTCATTACGGCACTTCCGGCTGTGTTTATGCTTGTGGTCTCTCTTTGGGCTACGGTTGAAAATCAGTTTAACTTTGGTTCAAAACACAACATTTTGCTTCAGGTTCTTAATGTAATTATCATTATCAGTATGATTTGGGTTGCTGTGGAAGGTATTATGATTTTTTCCAAAACAAAATATTCACCCAAATTAATGGATGAAGAACTTAAAAGTGCAGCCTGATAAAATACAGGATTAATTTTTAAATTTGGCACTGTTCCCCAAAAGCGTTTTCTTTGTGGAAACATTTTAGGAACAGTGCCTGTTTTTTTGCTTATGGATCCAATAGATACATCGAAATTATTAAAGAAAGTTTATCTCTGGCAGCTTTTGCCAGCAGTTTTTCTAATAGCAATAGCCTATTTGTTAAAATATTATTTTAAACTGTCGGATATGGAACCCGATCCAGGTCTGGCGATTAGCGTTGTTATTACCACGCTTGCCGGTATTGCCGGTATTGCTGCTCCTATTTTTTACCGGAGCTATTTTGTTTATAGAAACAGGGATAAGAAGGAAATCATGCCCGATGATTTTCTCAGTTTTGAAAGGGTACTGCTGACAACGGCTCTGTTATCGCCCTATTTCCTGGTAATCTCCGTTTTGATAAATATGAACGAAACGGCAAATATGCTGATTGCTCTTTTTGCTCTTTATGCATTGTACTATTATTTTCCAACGGAGAAAAAAGTGCGTTTCGAAATGAAAATATTTAGAATAAAACCTACAAAACATTAGCCTATGAATAAGGGGAAAATACACAAGGCATTGATAAAAAAGTTAGGTCAAAGCTGGGCGTTTTATAAGGAAGCAGCTGCAGCAACAGCTGTCGAAACGCTGGAAACAGAGTTGGGCGAAATGGAGAATATCTTTGGTTTACTTGTTTTGGGTTCTTTCATCGGGTTCCCTGCGCCTCCTATGCAAATAACTTTGGACCTTCTTCCGGAAATGGAACAGCATTTTGCACTGATGCTCAATAAAGTGGATACAGCACAAAGCCCTATCTCCGATTTATTTTCAACTTTTGATGTGATGTAACCATGAATATGACGACAAAAAATATTTTTTTCCTCGGCAAAGGTGGTGTGGGGAAATCTACCTCTTCGGCATTAACGGCTTTGCACCTTGCCGAAACAGGAAAGAAAATCCAACTGGTTTCATTAGACCCTGCGCATAATCAAAGTGATATCTTTAGTTATAAATTCTCAGAAAAAGCGACAACAATAAATGAAAACCTTACGGTAAAAGAGGTTGAAATTGATGTCTGGGTAAAAAAATATCTTTCCGATATCCAGTTTCAGGTCAAGCGTTCCTACTCTTATCTTACCGCTTTTAACCTCGAACATTATCTCGATATTATTAA
>JAJRQN010000248.1 GCA_024280235.1 Bacteroidota bacterium
AAAATTATAAACATATGAAACATCCATGGCCCCGCCTCAGGCGGGAACACACAAGAGAATGATTATAATGCAAACCTGAACAAATGGGAAAAATATTATGTTAAATAGAGCCTATAAAATACTGAATATCAATACCAAAAATTATAAACAGATGAAAATCATAGAACTGAAAATAAAAGGAATGACCTGCGACAATTGTGTAGCAACTATCGAAAGGTATTTCAAGAACAAGGCAGGAATCGCAGAAATGAAAATCTCCTATCCAAAGGGAAATGGGATATTCACTTTTGACGAAAATGAATTATCCGAAAAGGATATTATTAAAACAATTAATAATACCGGGCACTATCGAGTAGTCGATGAAATAATGCCCGAAAACAGAACCACGGAGAAACATTATGATTTAATCATTGTCGGCGGCGGCTCGGCAGCATTTTCAGCAGCCATTAAAGCTGAAAGCCTGACCCTCACCACACTTATGGTCAACGCAGGGCTGGACTTTGGCGGAACCTGTGTGAATGTGGGCTGTGTGCCCTCCAAAACACTCATCCGTGCTGCCGAAACCGTTTACCACGCTTCACATTCCAACTTTGCAGGGATAAAACCTAAAGGAGTAACCATTGATTTTGCACAGATGATAAAAGACAAAAAACAGTTGGTCGCCACCTTGCAACAAAAAAAATACATGGATGTGGTGAGTGATTTCGAGAATCTGACTTTGCTAAAAGGTTGGGCTGAATTTGTGGATAGCAAAACCATCCGGCTGGACGGCAAAGAGACTTATACCGCTTTGAAATTCCTGATTGCCACGGGAGCAAGCACCAATATTCCGGATATTGAAGGCTTGGATAATATCGAATACCTAACCAATATTTCTCTTTTTGATATGGAGGAGAAACCTGAAAGTCTGACTATTATGGGCGCAGGTTATATCGGATGCGAAATAGCCATGGCTTACAACCGCCTGGGCATTAAAATACGGATTATAGAGTTTACCGACCGTGTGTTGAGAACGCAAACTCCTGATATAAGTGAAGAATTAGAAAAGTATATGCGTTACGAAGGAATTGAAATCAAGCCAAACTACAGAGCTGTAAAATTTGAAAAGCGTGGTAATGATACCATCATTCATTGCAAATGTCCCGATGGTACGCACACCGAAATTGTTGAGTCTGGAAAAATTGTTGTCGTAACCGGTATAAAAGCCAACACACGGAGGTTAAAATTGGAAAATATTGGCTTGCAGCTTACACCAAGCGGCCATATTGCAGTGAATAAGAAAATGGAAACTAATATTCCAAATATCTATGCTGTCGGCGACGTGGCCAACACCCCTTCCTATGTTTACACAGCTGCCTTTGAAGGGAAAATTGCCGTTGAAAATGCTTTTACCGGAGCAGGAAAAACTACGGACTATTCATCGCTTCCCTGGGTGGTATTTACCGACCCACAGGTGGCCGGAGCAGGTTTGGATGAAACGCAGGCAGAAGAGCAAGACATTCCATTTGAAGTCTCCAAACTTGAGCTGAAGGACATTCCGAGAGCCATTGCCGCTCGTGATACCCGCGGATTTATCAAACTCATCCGCAACATCGAAACAGACAAACTCATCGGCGCCAGGATTGTTGCTCCCGAAGGTGGTGAACTTATCCAGATACTCAGTATGGCCATAAAATATGGCATAACAGTCAGTGAGCTTGCCGAAAATATATACCCCTATCTCACTTTGGGAGAAGGAGTTAAACTTGCAGCCATCACGTTTGGAAAAGATGTGTCAAAATTAAGTTGTTGTGCAAGTTAAAAAAGTTACAGAGGATTGGATATAAATAGTCATAACATGACATACCTGTGGAAAGGAATGATTCTTGCACAGATTGACAAAGATCCAGACAGTAAACTCGCAAAAGAGATGTTCAATAAAAGGAAGGCAATACTTGAGACTATTGCCAAAAATATAAACTAAGAATCTTAAAAACAAAAATTATGTGGACAGGAAATTTTTGGATGGGTGGAATGTGGATATTTCCACTTATCATGTTGGTAGTTATTTTATTATTCATTTTTCTGTTTTTTGGCAGATGTGGCTTCAGTCCGTCATGGTATTACCGATACAGGGATGGCCATCAATCAGAATCTATGGAAACGCCACTTGAAATTCTAAACAAGCGTTATGCAAAAGGAGAGATTACGAAAGTGGAGTTCGATCAAATTAAAAAAGACCTGTCATAAAGGATGAAGATTGTGATATAAATGACAAAGGAAATAGCTATTGTACCTCAGCGATACAAAGATAAACTGTTAACCTGAAAGGGTTAATAAGCAATACAGTGTTTTTCAGCAAACCCTGAATAGTCTGTTTAGCACTTCTTCCTTCATCAATTTTTTTCCATGCTTTTACGCATAATGTTTTTTTAATGTAAGGAATTGACCGGACAACCGTCAACATTGTCATAATCTTAATTTAGCAGTTTCATGCCGCTTGAATAAAACCAAGATTATTGAAAATACAAGCCACTGAAAAACACAATTTAAACAGACTCTTATGCCTAAAAAAAATTCAATAAACACTTCACACAACGGCCCCTTGGTTGTCAGAAATATTGAGAGCCTGACCGAAGGAAACGGAAATATGTTTTCCACAAAAAGGAAAACCATTGCCCTCTGCCGCTGTGGAGAATCCAAACACAAGCCGTTTTGTGACGGAATCCATGGAAAAACAGGCTGGACAGATAAGAAACCGGAAGGCAGACAGCCCAGAAAAACAGATAGTTATCAGGGTAAAAAAATTACTATCCATGATAACCGCGGGATTTGTGCTCATGTGGGTTTTTGTACGGCAGGCCTGCCCAAAGTTTTCCAAATGGGTATAGAGCCATGGATCAATCCCAATGCCGAAACCATCGAAAAAATCATCGAAACCATAAAAAAATGCCCTTCCGGCGCTCTGAGTTATTCTATCGATGGCGTTTTATATGACAAATTCACAGAGCAGCCGGAAATTAAAGTTACCGAAGATGGCCCCTATTTTGTAAAAGGCTCTGTTGAATTGCACGACAAAGACCGCCCCGAATCAGAAGAACATTTTGCTTTGTGCCGATGTGGCAAATCAAGAAACAAACCTTTCTGCGATGGACAACATTGGTATTCACAGTTTAAAGATACAGGAAAAGCCATCCCGATTGGATTAAACAACGATGCTAAAGTAGCTAACATACAGAAGCTTGCTAAAAGCGGAGAAAGTGAAAACTCGGCCATGCGTACCCTGCGGACTTTCCCCGGTTTCGAAACACTAATTTTTAAAGGCGCACAGCTGCACAAAATGCCCCTGAACAAAGAGGTTCAGGTAAATACGAAAACAATCATTGGGAAAACCGCCAAACAACCGCTTGAGATAAAAATGCCTTTTTATGTTTCGCACATGTCTTTTGGCGCTCTTTCGCGGGAAGCAAAAATAGCACTTGCAAAAGGCACCAGCCTTGTCGGCACAGCGATGTGTTCAGGCGAAGGCGGTATGCTCTCCGACGAACGCCGGGCAGCAACAAAATACATTTATGAGTTGGGAACCGCTGCTTTTTCGCACATCGACAGCGCCATGATACAAGCCGATGCCGTGGAAATAAAAATCGGACAGGGTGTAAAACCCGGATTGGGAGGACACCTGCCGGCTCACAAGGTAACGAAAGAAATAGCGAAAATCAGAGGCTTAAACTCGGGAGAAGCTTCCGTTTCGCCGGGAAGACTCGCCGGAGTTAACAATTTGAAAGATTTGCAAAAGCTGGTTGCCCACATCAAAGAAATTACCGGAGGGAAACCGGTCGGATTGAAATTTGCTTCCGGCCACATTGAAGAGGATTTGGCATTTACCCTGAAAGCCGCACCGGATTTTATTACCATCGACTGCCGCGGTGGCGCAACCGGTTCGTCTCCACGATTTTTGAAAGACAATGTAGGCATTCCACCCATTTTTGTCATCCGCAGAGCAAGAAAATATCTCGACAAGGTCAACAGCAAAGTAACATTTTGTATTACCGGTGGTTTTAGAGACAGTTCCGATATTGCCAAAGCTCTTGCCCTCGGCGCCGATGCTATTGCTCTCGCCACTGCTTCTATGATTGCCATCGGCTGTATTCAGGCAAAAGTTTGTCATACCGGAACCTGTCCCGTTGGCATTGCCACTCAGGACGAGCAGCTTCGCAAACTTTTTGATGAAGAAAAAGCATTGGTGCAATTCAAAAACTTCTATACAGCCACAAATAACGAACTCATGGTTTTTGCACGTACCAATGGCGTAAACGATGTGCATAAACTCAGCATTACGGATGTAGTTACCGACAGTACGGTAGTGGCAGATTTTACAGATATTGAGCACGTTTAATCTGACATACTTCCCATCCGGACAGATTTCCGTTTTGCAGTGTAAAATACAAGTGAAAAAAAACGACATGGTTTCCGGCAACCGTTCTTTTCGTATAAGCTCACCACAGCAGAAAGCACACATTTTAAGCCGCTTTCCGAACAACTTAAAATTCAATACTTTTTTAATCAGATATAAATATGATAACGCAACAGAATGAACTATCCACCGGCGAATTGGTAGAATTATTGGAAAACAGCAATATAAAAGTTATTGACATTCGCCCTGTGGAAGCTTACAACGGATGGAAGCTTAACGGCGAAACCCGTGGCGGCCATATCAAAGGAGCAAAATCGCTACCCGAAAAATGGACAAAATATATGGACTGGATAGAGATTGTCCACGCCAAAAGTATATTACAGCAACATAAAATTGTGGTTTACGGTTATTCCCGGGAAACTGTTGAAAAAGCAGTCCGACAGTTTCAAAAAGCCGGTTATCCTGATGTAAATCTTTATCTGCATTTTATGGATGAGTGGACAACCAACATGAGTCTGCCCATGGAATATTTGCCCCGTTACAGCCATTTGGTTTCGGCTGAATGGGTAAAAACACTCCTTTCGGGAAACAGGCCACAGGAATATGACAATAACAAGTTTGTGGTTGTTCATGCCCATTACCGCAACCGTGAGGCCTATCTTTCCGGACATATTCCCCCGGGGCCATCGACATGGATACGCTGGCACTGGAGGCTCCCGAAACATGGAACTGTCGCTCGCCCGAAGAGCTTAAAGCTGCACTGGAGCAACACGGCATCACTGCTGACACTACGGTGATTTTATACGGAAATTTATGCATCCCGACAACGCCAACGACTTTCAGGGAAGCGCTGCCGGACATATCGGCGCTATCCGCAATGCTTTCATCATGCTGTATGCCGGAGTGAAAGATGTACGGGTACTGAACGGAGGTTTCCAATCGTGGAAAGATGAGGGCTACGCAATAAGCACCGAAGATGTGCCCCAAAAACCGGTGGCTGACTTTGGTAAAGCTATTCCGGGCAGGCCGGAGCTAACAGTGGACATTCCCGAAGCCAAAGAGATGCTGAAATCCACAGACGCCGAACTGGTGAGTGTGCGCAGCTGGCCGGAGTATATTGGCTAGGTGAGCGGCTACAACTACATTGAGAAAAAAGGACGTATCCCCGGCGCTATCTTTGGCAACTGCGACTCGGATGCTTACCACATGGAAAACTACCGGAATGTGGACCACACCACCCGCGAGTTTCACGAAATTGCCGCCCAATGGCAGGAGGCCGGTATTACTCCTGAAAAGCATTTGGCTTTTTATTGTGGTACAGGATGGCGGGGCAGCGAAGCTTTTTTCAATGCCTGGCTCATGGGCTGGCCCCGTATTTCGGTTTTTGACGACGGTTGGTTTGAATGGAGCAACGACCCTGATAATCCTTATGATACAGGAATACCAAAAGAATAATTTCTTTTCAGATGTTAACAACAGGCTAATCATCAGTCAGGAAGAAAAAAAAAACCGGAAGAGCAGAATTACCATCCTTTTAGTGAAGAATAAATTGTAAATTTGGTGAAGATATTTATCTGTGCTTCCCAACACACTGTTCAAACCGATAAAGAAATAATCAGAACGTCAATAATGAAGCCTATTGTATTTTTTGATACGGAAAGTAACCTCAAAGGCAATAAAGTTTTTGATATTGGAAGTATCAAAAGTAACGGAAGCATTTTCCATTCCAATTCATTGATTGATTTTACTGAATTTCTGAACAATACAGAATTTATTTGCGGACACAATATTATCATACACGATCTGAATCTCATCCAAAAGGCCCTTCGGAATATGAGCTTAAATCATTTGAAATTTATTGACACTCTGTTCCTTTCACCGTTACTGTTTCCCGCAAGGCCTTATCATCATTTGCTGAAAGATGACAAGATTCAGACTGATGAGTTGAACAATCCGGTTAATGATTCGCAAAAAGCAAAAGAACTTTTTTATGATGAAGTAGCAGCTTTCACTGAGCTGGAAGAATTGTTAAAGCAGATTTATTTCGGGCTACTAAAAGATCAGAAAGAATTCAGATTCTTTTTTGAATATTTATCTTATAAGCCTCCGGAAACAACGCCGTTAAAAGTTCTGATACTTAACTATTTTCAATCAAAATTTTGTTCCGCCGCCCCCATCGAAAAAGCGATGACCCGCCATCCTGTTGAACTGGCATATTGTCTTGCTCTGATAAACAGCGCCGATCGCTATTCCATCACGCCACCATGGGTATTACTGAACTTTCCTGAAGTAGAAAGGATAATGTATCTTCTCAGAAACAAGCCCTGTCTCACAGGCTGCAACTACTGCAATAACGCCTTGGATGCCAACAAAGGCCTAAACGATTTCTTTGGTTTTGAATCGTTTCGTACTTTTAATGGCGAGCCTTTACAGGAAGAGGCAGTAAAAGCTGCCATTGAAAACAAATCGCTCCTGGCAGTGTTTCCGACAGGAGGAGGCAAATCCCTCACTTTTCAGGTACCCGCTTTGATGTCAGGCCAAAATACAAAAGGACTCACTGTGGTTATCTCTCCTTTACAATCGTTGATGAAAGATCAGGTGGACAATCTGGAGAAAATTGGCATTACGGAAGCTGTTACCATCAATGGGCTGCTCGATCCTATTGAACGTGGAAAATCATTTGAGAGGGTGGAAAATGGCTCGGCTTCCCTGTTGTATATCTCACCGGAATCCTTGCGTTCACGAACCATCGAACGGCTGTTACTGGGAAGAAATGTTGTCCGGTTTGTTATAGATGAAGCACATTGTTTCTCCGCCTGGGGTCAGGATTTCAGAGTTGATTATCAGTATATTGGTGATTTTATAAAACAACTCACACAGAAGAAAAGCCTTCCGGAGCCAATTCCGGTTTCCTGCTTTACAGCTACTGCCAAACAAAAAGTCATTGAAGATATCCAACAGTATTTCCGGGAAAAGCTCTCCCTTGTACTCGAAATCTTCAGCACCAATGCTTTCCGGACAAATTTACAGTACAAAGTCTTTGAAAGTGGGGATGAAGAACAAAAATACAACCATGTCAGAATGCTTATCGAATCGAAGAGATGCCCAACAATTATCTATGTCTCAAGAACCAGAAAAGCCTATAAACTTGCCGAAAGACTGATTAGAGATGGCTTTAATGCCAAACCTTATCATGGTAAAATGGATATCCGGGAGAAGACAGAAAATCAAAATGCTTTCATGGCCGGAAAAGTTCAGATTATGGTAGCAACATCGGCTTTTGGCATGGGTATCAACAAAAAGGACATCGGCATGGTTATCCATTATGAAATATCCGACTCGCTGGAAAATTACGTACAGGAAGCCGGCAGAGCCGGACGTGATAAAAATATTTCAGCCGATTGTTATGTACTCTTTAACTAAGAAGACCTCAGCAAACATTTTATTTTACTCAACCAAACCAGATTATCCGTAAAAGAGATTCAACAAATATGGCGAGCAATTAAGTATATCACAAAATTTCGTTCTACTGTTTCCAACTCTGCACTGGAAATTGCCCGAAAAGCAGGATGGGATGACAGCATTGTTGAAATAGAAACCCGTGTTACCACAGCCATCGCCGCACTGGAACATGCGGGATACCTGAAACGTGGACAAAACATCCCAAGAATCTTTGCCAACAGCATCTTGTCTAAAAACGCACAACAGGCCATCGAAAAAATAATGGCCTCTTCACAATTTACAGATAAGCAAAAGGTAAATGCCATTCGAATAATTAAAAAATTGTTTTCGGCAAAGAGCAGAAAGAACAATAATGAGGAAACCGCAGAAGCAAGAGTCGATTATATCTCTGACCACCTCGGCATTGTAAAAGAGGAGGTAATTAAAATCATTACACTTCTAAGGGAAGAGAAAATTCTTGCAGACGCAAAAGACCTCACGGCATTCATAAAAGATAACGACACCATAAACCACTCACTATCCCTTGTAAAGTTTTATGCAAAAATTGAAAACCTCCTATTGCCAATTATAGAAAATGAGGAAAAAATAATAAACCTTAAAGAACTTGGCAATAATGCTTTGAAGCTTGGATTCGCCACTGTAACGCCGAAAAACATTAAAACAATTCTTAATTTTTGGGCCATCAAAAACTGGGTCAAACGCCGTACGCTGGATTATTCAAGAAACCACATTGCAGTGAAGTGTATCCAGCCGAAAGAAACCTTAAAGGCCCGAATAGAGAGAAGAAATACATTGTCGGAATTTGTCATTAATTATCTCTTCAAAAAAACAAAACATTTTAAAAAAGAGAATAACAAACCAGACGACAACGAGATTCTCGTTGAATTTTCCGTCCATGAACTGAAAGATAATTACGCAAAAGAACAAATCCTTTTTAAGCAACAAGCTTCTGTTGAGGATATTGAAGATACACTTTTTTATTTGTCACGAATTGAAGCAATTAAAATTGAAGGCGGATTTCTGGTTATCTACAACAAACTTACCATTGACAGACTTGAGAAAAATAATCAGATTCAATACAAAAAAGAAGACTACCAGCAGTTAGACCAATTTTACCAAAACCGAATGCAACAAATCCATATTGTAGGAGAATATGCCAAAAAGATGCTCGAAGATTATACTGATGCCCTGAAGTTTGTGGAAGATTATTTCCAGTTAAATTATAACTCTTTTTTAAAAAAATATTTTCCGGGCAGTCGTGGAATTGAGATTCGGAGAAATATTACTCCAAAAAAATTCAAACAGCTTTTTGACTCCTTGTCGCCACGACAACTTAAAATAATCAACGATAGTCAAACTCAGCACATTGTTGTGGCCGCCGGCCCGGGAAGTGGCAAAACACGTCTGCTGGTGCACAAGCTGGCTTCACTACTATTAATGGAAGATGTGAAACACGAACAATTGTTGATGTTGACATTTTCCAGAGCTGCGGCTACCGAATTCAAAAAAAGATTGCTCCATCTGATAGGTAATGCAGCCAATTTTATTGAAATAAAAACATTCCACTCCTATTGTTTCGATTTACTCGGAAGAGTAGGTAGCATTGAGGAATCAGATGAAATACTCAGAATTACAACAGAGAAAATTCGTGCATCCGAAGTGGAGGCAAACAGAATTACAAAAAGCGTTCTCGTCATTGATGAAGCACAGGACATGGATGCCGATGAGTTTGCTTTGATAAAAATCATCATGGCTGAAAACGAAACAATGCGGGTAATTGCAGTAGGTGATGATGACCAAAATATATATACATTCCGAGGAGCAAATTCAAAGCATTTTGAGATGTTTACAAACGAAAAAAACGCTCATAAATACGAATTGACAGAAAACTACCGAAGCAGGAAAAATCTTGTGGAATTTACAAATAAATTTGTTGAAAAAATTTACCATCGCTTCAAATCGACACCCATCGTTCCGGTTCAAAAAGAGAACGGACTCATTCGGGTTATTCATCATAACAACAATCTGCTTATAGTTCCTCTTGTCAACGACATCATAACCGCAGACCTGGCAGGAACAACAGGCGTCCTGACCAAAACAAATGACGAAGCGTTGCAACTTTACGGTTGGCTTGTGAAAAATGGAATACCGGCAAAACTAATACAATCAAATAATGGATTCGACTTGTCGCATCTTGTAGAGATAAGGTCATTCATTGACTACTTAAACCCTAAAAATATCTCACCAATCATTAGCAATGAAGTCTGGAAGAATGCAAAAAGAAAGTTTGCAAAGAAATTCGCTAATAGCAGCAATTATTCACTCTGCAAAAATCTTCTCATAGATTTTCAGGAGACAAATCCAAAAGTTAAATATCGATCGGATTTCGAAATTTTTATTTAAGAATCAAAACCTGAGGACTTTGTTAATAAACAAAATGAAGCCATCCAGATATCGACTATTCATAAAGCCAAAGGGAAAGAATTTGACAATATTTTTATAATGCTTACAAACTTCGATGTACAACCTGACGACAACAAAAGACAACTTTATGTCGCCATGACACGTGCCGTAAAAAACCTTACAATCCATTACAACGGAAACTTTCTTAAAGATATTGAAGCGGAAGCAACTTATCATTCCGCTGATACAAATGCATATTCGGCCCCCGGATATTTGCTCTATCATCTCACACATCGGGATATCAATTTAGGTTATTTTGGATTTGTTCAAAGCAGGTTGGATGTGCTTATGAGCGGCGACCCCTTGCATGGCAATGACAATGGATTGACAAATATAAATGGCGAACAGGTACTCAGGTTCTCCAAAACTTTTCTTGCCCGTAAAGCAACGTTGGAAACACAGGGATTTAAATTAGTAAAAGCGAAGGTAAATTTTATTCTTTATTGGAAAAATCATGAAGAAAATATTGAAACCGAAATAAAAATTATACTACCTGAATTGTATTTCGAAAGAGAGAATAAAAACACAATTAAACAACTTCAATAAGTAATGCGAATCAAGGGTTAAAATATTAGGCTAATAAAAGCAGCAGCAATTTTACCAAATACGTGAACCATGAGGCCTTTAGTTGACCTGACCTTACTTGCTCTTTGAAAATCAGTCTTTTCTATTAACCAATTGAA
>JAJRQN010000249.1 GCA_024280235.1 Bacteroidota bacterium
CCTGCATCCGAATAAATGCCGAATTTTAATCCTTTGGAATGAACATAGTCGGCAACATATTTAATGCCATGGGGAAATCTTTTTTTATCAGCAATAATGTTACCGTCTTTGTCGCGTGCTACCTGCCAGCAGTCGTCAATGACAATGTAATCATATCCGGCATCGTGCATACCGCTGCTGACCATGGCATCTGCCATTTCCATAATGATTTTTTCGTTGATGTTGCAGCCGAACTTATTCCAGCTGTTCCAACCCATAGGCGGTGTTTTGGCCAGCCCTTCAAACTTTTGGGCTTGTGTTTGCACTACATAAATCATGGAGAGGAGTAACACAAATAGAATCTTTTTCATAATGATTTTTTTTGTTAATAAATTAAATTATTTACTTGTCGGTTATTGTTGCACATAGTTTCTGTTGCGGTAATACGGAAACTGTTATGTATGAGTAAATGTTTCCGTAAATGTCTTTTGTGTGATTTGCATTCATTGCTTTACGATTCACTTTGATTGTTGAATAATTGCCCGTAAAAAGTGCTTTCCATTGAATTGTTGTTGCTCCACTGTTTTGAAAGATTTGACAGAAATGATATTGCTAAGTTGCATAGTATATTAAAAGTAAAGCTAATTTTTGTGTTTATAGAATCTTCGTTAAGAACTTGTGTGTCAGTTTATTACTTTTTAGATATTCTCTTTTTACCAGAAAACACTATATAAAATCACCAGTATAATCATAATGATATAAGCACTTACATTAAAAGCTTTCCCTGTTTCAAAGTTCTTTTTAAGCAATGGAATGCCTTTTGGATCGTCATCATATTCGGAAGTGCTAAGTGATACTCCCATAATAATTACTACCGTGATAAGAAAGGTGTAAAGCATTTGGTTCAGAAAAGGCATGTCGATGGGCAGAAACTTGAGTGCCAAAGCGACCGGTATGGATAATAGAACACCTGCCACAGCTCCTTTTGTGTTGGTTTTTTTCCAGAAAAGCCCCATCAAAAATACGGCTAAAATTCCGGGACTGACCAGACCCGTGTATTCCTGAATAAATTGGAACATCTGAGGAATGGAACCCAACGTGTTCGCCAGCGAAACGGCAATAATCAAGGCGACCAATACGGTGAGTCTTCCCACGGTAACCAATGCTTTGTTTCCGGCTTTTTTATTGATGTAGGGTTTGTAGATATCCATGGTAAAGATGGTGGAGGTGGAATTGAGCATAGAGGCGAGTGAGGACACAATTGCAGCTGATAAAGCGGCTACAACAAGTCCTTTTAGTCCCACCGGAACAAATTTCTCAATAAGCCACGGATAAGCTTTGTCATAGTTTATGGCTCCGTTGCCCAACAGAAAATCAGCATGGGCACTGTCAATATTATGGGAGAACATGACAAAAGCAATAATACCGGGAATGACGACCAATAGCGGGATGATAAGTTTCAGAAAACCCGCAAATGCCAGCCCCTTTTGCGCTTCTCTCAACGATTTTGCGGCAAGTGCACGCTGTATGATGTATTGGTTAAATCCCCAGTAGTAAAGATTGGCAACCCACAAACCGCCAATGAGAACGGCAATACCGGGAAGGTTTTTAAATTCAGGATTGCTGCTTTTCAGGATCATGTGGAATTTTTCCGGAGCTGCATGATAAATGTAAGCAAACCCTCCCAAAATACTTCCTTCAGGACTAACATGTTGCAAGGCAATCACAGTAGTAACCAGCCCGCCAATAACCAACAAAGTTACCTGCAAAACATCGGTCCATGCTACCGAAGACAATCCTCCCCACAGCGAGTAAGCAGCGGCAAATAAGGCCAAACCAATCATAAACGGAATAATGGTATCACCGTTTCCCTGCGCTACGATGGTGTCCATGGCTTTTGCGCCAAGGTACAAAACAGAGGTGAGGTTGACGAAGATAAAAAGTGAAATCCAGAAAACGGCGAGGATGGTTTTGAGAGAAGTGTTAAAACGTTTTTCCACAAATTCGGGAATGGTGTAAAGCCCCTGATTGATAAAAACGGGCAAAAAATATTTCCCTACAATAATCAGTGTTAGTGCTGACATCCACTCGTAGGAAGCAATAGCCAGCCCCACGGCAAATCCCGAACCGGACATGCCAATAAATTGTTCGGCGGAGATGTTGGCCGCTATGAGCGAAGCTCCGATGACCCACCATGGGAGTGTTTTTCCTGCCAGAAAATAATCGTCGGCAGTTTTCTCCTCTCCTTTTTTTGTTCGTGAGACGTAAAGCCCCATGGCTATAATTACCACCGAGTACAGAATAAAGATTATATAATCAGCAGTTCCAAAATGGCTATTCATAGTATTGTGTTGATTTTATAAAAGTTGCAAAATAATATATAAATCATGTCTCTATAATTACGGTGAAGTGAACATGAAAAGTAATTAGTCATTGACTATGTGTGTTCCTTTGCTAATATTTATTTTAATAATTTGTGGAGGATTTCCTTCCGGTGTTTTATAATTCTTGTTGATGGTTTCCTCGAACCGGCCAAAAGCCTCTTTTTTTATCAGGTTGATAGTACAACCACCAAATCCACCGCCCATCATCCGAGCACCTTTTACTCCTTTTACCTGTTTTGCCAGCTCCACCAATGTATTTAACTCATCACTGCTTACTTCGTAGAGATTTTTTAATCCTTCGTGCGAAGCATACATTTGCTGCCCGAAGGTATCAGGGTCATTCTTTGTCAGTGCTTCACATGCTTTCTCTACCCGCATATTTTCTTCTATAACATAGCGGCATCTTTTGTATATAACAGGTAAAAGCTCTTCTTTGAATTTTTCTATTATTTCTAAGGAAGCATCGCGCAGGGATTGGATGGTTGGATCATGTTCCTGGAGCATGGCAACTCCGTTTTCACATTCGCGCCGTCTGACATTATATTCCGAACCGGCCAGTTCATGTTTTACGCCGGTATTAACCAAAGCCAGCATGTGGTTGCGTTGTTCAAAAGGGTAATATTTTACATTAAGGTTGCGGGTATCCAGCTTTATAACCTGATCGTCCCGTCCGAACATTACAGCAAACTGGTCTATGATACCACACTGAACACCAGAATATTCGTGTTCAGCTTTTTGTGAGAATTTTACCAAATTGATCAGCGAATAATTAAATTGTTCCATTTGGTTTATGGCATAAGCCAGTCCGGTTTCAATGGAAGCAGAGGAGGAAAGTCCGGCACCCATAGGGATATTTCCGCCAAATACACAATCAAATCCATGTACCTTTTTGCCGGCATTAATAAACTGGGCAATTACTCCAAGTAAAAAATTAGCCCATCCCTTATTGCTTCTTTCCAATTTGTCAACATGTGTTTCATATTTATCATCAAGGTTATAGCTAAAAAAACGAAACTTATTTACATCATTGGGAGCACAAACAAAATAGGTACCTAGATCTACCGAAGCAGGCAGCACAAATCCATCATTATAATCAGTATGTTCTCCAATTAGGTTAATCCTTCCGGGTGATTGAACCTTGATAGATGCTTTTCCGAAACGTTCCTCAAAAACATGTTCTAATTTTTGTATCATATTTTGCAAAGTTTTTTTCACACATGGATTAGCTGTCTACAGAATTGTGCATCGAAAAAACGCTTGATAAAATTGAAACGTTTTCTGTTGATTATATATTTACAATCCGTTCTTTAAACTCCAATTCTTCTTTATCATCTTTAAACTTATAGAAATAGGCTCCTTTTTTTGAACCGTTTTTTGATTTTTTGTCTAATCGTTGGAGTGTATTTAAAGACAGTATTTTTTTACGGAAGTTGCCCGGGTCGAACTCTTTCATGAAAATGGAATTATAGAGTTGTCTTAGTTGGGTCAGGGTAAATTCTTCCGGTAACAAATCGCGACCTACCAAATCTCTGCTGGCTTTAATCTGTAGATTATTCAATGCACAATTTACCATTTCTTGATGGTCGAAAATCAATTTGGGAAGTTTTGTTGCGGGCCACCACTGTGCGCCAAATTGATCTGAAAGTTGATGATTATGTTTTTGTATGTCGATGAGGGCATAAAAAACAACACTGATTACTCTGCCGCCCGGGTCTCGGTCTGGTTTTGAAAAGACCTTAACCTGTTCCATGAAAATGTTTTTCAGTCCGGTAATGCTTGTCAGTACCCGACAGGATGCGTCTTCGCACGATTCGTCAGGATCGACCCAGCCGCCCACCAGCGACCATTGTCCTTTTGCCGGTTCCAGATTTCGTTTGAACAATAATAATTTTAGCTCATTGTTTTCGTAGCCGAAAACGGTGTCATCAATAGCTACGAGATGCTTTGCCTTAAGATGATATGGTTGTTGCATATGCTAATTTTTAGCAAAAGTAAAAATAACTTTTAATTATCCAAATAAAAAAGTAAAAAATACTTTTTAAAAGAGAAACTTTTCCGAATTTTGTTGTGAAAAAGGGAAGGAGAGATTCTCGTTTGTCAATATCCTTATTCTAAAGTTCTTCTGCTGAGGACGGAAAGAGGAAGTGGTGAAATGAATCTGCAAATAAACAGATCCTCACGAAATAGCAGCCCACAAGTCATTGCACACGATTTCTCAAGATAGAGACGGGAACGGGTTATCTTCTTAGAGATAATGGTTTTAATAAAAAAAGCCGGAACAATGACCGTGTTTAGGCTATAATTCCGGCTTAAATCAAGATTAAGACAAGTCTTTTAATAAACTCTCGTTATTCCTGTACAGCAGGTTCCATGAGTTTTAGTGTTCTTCGTGTGGCATTGAATTTTGCTACAACACCTGTGGGCAGGGTCATTTTTGTTTTGATGTGGCCGAAAGGAAATCCGTAAGCTACCGGAATATTGAGCGGTTTGACAATATCTTCAATAGCCTGTTTGAGAGGAATGGTAGGAGGGTCGTTTTCGCTGCATTTATAAAATACGCCCAGTACAAGTCCTTTGGCTTTTCTCAAATTGGTGGCTTGCACCAGCTGGGTAAGCATGCGATCGACACGGTATGTTTTTTCCTCAATTTCTTCGAGATAGACAATCTTATTTTCAAAATCGGGAGTAAAAGCACTGCCGGCCATGGAAGCAAGCACACTCAGGTTGCCACCGATAAGCTCACCTTCGGCTTTTCCATCACGGATGGTGTAGAAATCAAATTCCGGATTATCTTCCGTGTTTTCTTCGCGATGGTATGGATATTTATAACGTTCCGTAGGATTTACCAATACACGGTCGAAGGATTTCAGAGTATAGTCGGTATAGTCAGAAATTCCAAGTGGTCCATGAAAACAAATTAGTCCTGTCCGTTCAAAGATGGAAGTAATCAAAGCGGTGATATCGCTGTATCCGATAAAGATCTTCGGATTTTTTCGAATCATATTGTAGTCCAACAGATCCAGTATTCGGATGGAGCCGTATCCGCCTCTTACACACATAATGGCATCCACCTCTTTGTTGGCAAACATGTGCATGAGTTCGTCTGCCCGTTCGGGATCGGTGCCGGCAAAATAGCCGTATTCTGATAATACCGATGGCTTGTAATAAGTTTTGTAGCCCATATCTTCCAACTGTTTTACGGCTCCGTCTAATTGCTCTTTTGTAATGGGACTACCGGGTGTTACCAAGCCAATTACATTGCCTGGTTCCAATCGTTTAGGAAGGATTTTTTTAGGCCGGTGCTTAACTTTTATCGGATTTTCTATTGTGGTTTGTGAAAAAGCCTTTATCCCGGGCATGGCAGAAAGGGCACCAAGAACGGCTATACTTTTTAAGAAAGTTCTTCTGTCCGGCATCTTTTTGTTTTTGTTAAATGATAAAATATTCTGATAAAACGAAAGAATGATACAGGAGATAGTTACTTAAAAATCGCTGTATCATTCTTTCTTACATTTCATCTGCTTTCAGACAGGAAATAAAATACTTTTTATTGTTCCCACCAAACAGGATCAGTTGGCGACTTTTTATTTTTAGCCACATTATCCGGATTTCTCAGTTCTTCGGTGGTAGGATAGTTAGTCCGTTTAAACCATTTGCCTGGAAATTCGCTACTTGCATTATTTGCCGGTAGTGAAAAGTCCTTAAATACGTCTGTTGAAAAATCATATCTTCTTAGATCAACGAAAGTCTCCGGATTTAAGAAATCAGCGATATATTTTTCTTTCATAATATTTTGGAGTTTCAAGTTTGCAGCCCCCATTCCTACGGAAGGGTCAGCAATATAATCAGTAGAAGAAACGCCGAGTTTAGACATATTAGCTTTAATACCATCGATATAGGCGCTATATCCATCGGCTGTTGTTCATACGCTCGTTGTGGTTCCGCCATTGGCAAGGAACTCAGCTTCGGCTTTGATAAACAAAGCTTCGGCGTAAGAAATCAAAACGATGGGGGAAGATTGATTTGTATAATAGCCGTCTTCTCTGAAGTCGGTATTAGCTCGTGTTCCATCGCCTGATAATCCGCCTGTATTAAAATCACTGACATATCCTTTATAATTATCACTGCCATCATCTGTTTGAGCATAAACCGGCAAACGCGGGTATCTTGTAACAACACCTCCTGTAAAAGGAAATGATTTACCGTCCATGTATCTCACCAGCCGGTCACAAATTACATCATGATAATTTCCTGTTTTTTTTGACAATACCTCAAGAGAATACCAAGGATTAATAATTTTATCCGTAAAAACCATTTGGAAATCATCCGAGTTTGAGCTGTATCCTTTGGCAATGCTAGCTAATGCGGCATTGGCGGCCTTTACAGCGCCATTCTTTTTAATCAAATGCAACTCATATCTTGCCTTTAACGTATAAGCTGTTTTAAGCCATTTAGACAAATTGCCCCTGTAAATTAAATCGGAAGTAGCGGTCGGTTTAAATCCGGAATCGTCAGGTCCTTCCAATTCGGTAATAGCATTATCCAGGAGGCTAAAAATAGCTTTATAAACAGACTCCTGCGTATCGAATGCCGGCGTAAAATTATTGGATGCCTGAGATGCTTCTGAATATGGAATATTATCATAACTATCGGTAGCTATTCCGAGATTCATTGCCATCAAAATTTGGGCAATAGCGTCAAAATGCTTGGCCCCCACAGCTTTTGCCTTTTCTCTGATAATTTTTAAGTTAGGCAAAGCATATAAATACACATTGCTCCACGTACCGGCAATAGAAGACACACCTGCTGCCGAGCCACCTTGTCCTACAAAGTTTTGAGCATAGTTTCCAAAACTTCTCTCAGCATAGTACTGTGCATATACAGTGTGGAATATAACGGGACCAAGTAAGTCATTCATTCCCAACTGCGATTCATCAACTGAACCCGTTGGAGTATTGACATCAAAAAAGTCTTTGCTACAGCCTGAAAAGGCGATGAGCATGACTACAATAGCGACTGTTTTTAGTATATTTTTCATGTTCGTAGTCTTTTAAAATTGAAATTTAACACCAAAAGTATAGCTTTGACTTAACGGAACCGTTAAACCAGTGTATCCGTAGATATTAGTTCCTGCGCCGAAATAGTTAGCTTCCGGATCAAATCCGTCGAAAGGTGTCCAGAGTATAATATTATGAGCACTGGCAAAAACGTCGAAACTTTTCATGTTTTTAATCTTGAAACGATAGGTTAGCCCTATGCTTCTCAGTTTAACCCAGGAAGCGTCTTTTAGTAACACTTCTGCAGCACTGTTGTAGTTATTCCAGTCTCTGTAATAACTGTTGGCAGTAATCATTAATGGAATGGTATTTTTCACATAACCACCATGACCGTCATCCATTTCGCCACTGAGAACACGTTCCTGATCGCGAAACTCGGTTTCTTTTAAGTTCCCGTTTCTCAAGGCATTTCTATAACCTCTGTCATATACATCACCGCCTTTTTTCCATTCAATTAAACAGTTAAAAGTCAGATTTTTCCATGTGAAGTTTGTTCCAATGGAGGATACGAAATCAGGGAAAGCATTGCCAACCTTTACCATTTGGTTGGTTCCGGTATAATAATAGCCTTTGTTATCGGAGCCTGTAATAACCCATTTACCATCCGAATTAACATAACGTTGTCCATCGGGAGTAGTTTGATATACCCAACCGTATAAAGTTCCTATGGCATCACCTACTTTGGCTTTGGCAGTAATTCTGTCCCCAAAGAAAACGATTTCACTCAGGTCTTTTGGAAGAGCAACTACTTTTCCATGTGTTGTTGACCAGTTTATGTAAACTTCCCAGCGTATATTATCACTTTTGATAATGTCGCCGCTGACCATTAATTCCTGTCCCCATGTCTTATAATCGCCTGCATTACGGGTAACACCGGATAATCCTGACGAGTAGGCCGTACCCACAGTAAATATCTGATGGGTTACGTTGGTTGTGTAGTAAGAATAATCAAGACGTAAACGGTTTTTGAAGAAGTGCAGGTTTGTTCCTACTTCGAAACTGTTGTCTTTTTCCGGTTGAATATTCATATCGCCGGCTGCCGTACTTGACCGGTAACCGCCAACTCCGTTGAAAGGGAAGTTAGGCTCGGGAATAAAATGATGGCCAACCTGACCAAAACGAGGTCCTTTTCCTACCTGTGCCCAGGATATTCTGAGTTTACCAAAGGTAAATACATTGCTGTGTTTAAACAGGTCTTCTGTAAAAACATAAGAAGCACTTACCGAAGGGTAAAAGAATGAACGGTTACCTTCGGGTAATGTTGATACCCAGTCGTTACGGCCGGTAGTGTTCAAGAATAATTTGTTTTTGTAACCAACCTGGAAGGAATAAAACAGGCCTACATTTCTCAAACGGAGAAGACTTGTGCCGGCAAATGTATTTATGGTGTTACTCAATTCATTGACACCGGGCACATTCAAATCTTCACCTCTAATGTAAGCATAATTTCTCTCTGTCTGCGTAACCTGATTTCCGATGGTCAGATTTGTGTTGAGGTCTTTTGTCCAGTTGTGGTCAAAATGTAACAACAGATCAGACTCTAATCCCATATAGTTAACGGTTTCGTCAACTATAAAACCGTGAACATGTGATCCTACATCCAAATCGGGCGGTACGAACCGGTTTCTTCTTTCCGAATAGTTGTCCACCTGAAATGAATAAGTAGCAGTCATCCATTTATACGGATTCCATTTTAGGTTGGCATTGGCTATCCATCGGTTGAGATTCCTTTTTTGATTACTTTTTTCCAGGAAATAGCGTGGATTGTCGATAATACCATTTGTATAATTCTTTTGTGTCCCATCCGGATATTCATAATCGTTGATGGGGAAAGTGGATGACCAATAAGACAATGAGCTGAAAACAGACTTGTCGCCACCGTTTGCTCTTACAGAATTAGTATTTGTGTAAACTATAGAGGTGGAGAACTGCAAGTTTTTCAATATCTGATAACCTGCATTTACCCTGAAAGTTTTTTTATCAAAACTTGTATTGGGTAAAACTCCGTTATCTTTTGTCCTGTTTGCGGAGAAGAAATAATTGAATCTGTCGTTTGCACCGCTGATATTGAAATTCAACTGGGTGTTAACACCTGTTTTGAAAAGTTCGTAAGGGCTGTGGAAGCCATCGTGTGATAAATCTATCACTGTACCGTCAGGCATTGTAAAAGAATTATCAGAGAATGGAACGCCCCATGAATAGAAAGCGAAACTTCCGGGACGCAGGTATCCGCCCGGTACGTTGGGGTCAATAACTGCTCCGGGAATTTTGGTTGTCCGGTTTCCTTCACGGAAAGTTTTTTGCAATTCGGGTGTTTTTACAACATCCCGGAAAGAGGTGGAAAGAGTTAGGTTAATTCTGGGTTTACCTTTCTTTCCTTTTTTCGTTGTAATCACAATGGCGCCGTTGGCTGCCCTGACACCGTATAACGCTGTGGCTGCAGCACCTTTTAATACGGTATAACTTGCAATGTCATCGGGATTTAAGTCACCGGCCCTGTTTGCAAAGTCAAATTGTTCATTACTGCCTGTGGCATTTGAACCTGAACCTGGCAGGACATTTCCCGCAAAGATAGAGTTGTCAACAGGCAAACCGTCAACAATAATCAATGGTTGATTACTTCTACCGGGGTCGATGGATGTTATTCCACGTATTAGAATATCGATACCGCCACCGAATGAACCACCGGTTTGGGAAATCTGTAAACCGGCCACTCTGCCTTGTAATGTCTGGAGAGCATTCGTCTGGCCAATTACATTAATATCTTTCGGTTTAATACTGGTTACCGAGTAGCCGAGCGCTCTTTTTTCTTTTTTAATTCCAAAAGCTGTAACAACAACTTCGTTGAGTTTGCTAACATTCTCTGAGAGAACGACATTCAGTGTGAAGCCGGAAACTTTCACTTCTTTTGTAACGTATCCAACAAATGAAAATACAAGAACATCTCCCTGAGAAGCCTGAATTTTATATTTTCCATTTAAATCGGTTGCGGTTCCGTTGGTTGTCCCTTTTACGTGGATATTTACTCCCGGAAGTCCGGCTCCGGTAGCATCTTTTACTACGCCTGTAATTGTCTGTGCTTGTGCAAAGGACAATTGTGCAGCGGTAATAAATACCATTAAAAGAAACAAGAATCTGTACATTTTTTTCATAAGCTTATAAAATTTAATTAATAATAAAGAATGGTTGCAATTTATATATTTATTTTTAACATATTTCATATTTTATTAACATTTATTAAGATTCTATTCATAGACAATTCTGTTTTCATCAAATGATAAATACTTTTTAATGTATCAGTTAAACTTTTTTAATTCCTATTCCGGGCCAATCATTCAGGGTAACTTTCCCATCAACCACTTTCATACCTGTGAATGGGTCATTTTTGATTAACAGATTTCCGTCCATATCGCCCCAGTCAACAAGTGGAGAGAGTTGGGCAACAGCTGAAACGCCACAAGATGTTTCTGTCATACATCCTACCATAACTTTCATGTCGAGTGCACGGGCCACCGTTATCATTTTTTGTGCTTCGTAAAGGCCCGTACTTTTCATTAATTTGATGTTGATACCGGAATAAACGCCTTTGATCTTATCCACAATATCGGGCAGTCTTTGGAAAGCTTCATCGGCCATGGTAGGCAGGGGGCTGTACTCGGTAAGCCAGGCCATATCGTCCACCTGCTCTTTAGGCATGGGTTGTTCCACAAAAACAACCCCTTTTTCTTTCAGCCAGTAAATCATATCGAGGGCTTTGTTTTTGTCTTTCCAGCCCTGGTTAACATCCACATACAGCGGAAGATTTGTTACGGATCTGACAGTGTTAATCATTTCCTGGTCATTTCCGCGTCCAAGTTTTACCTTAAGCACCTTAAGGTGCTCTTTCATTTTAATGGCTTCTATTGTTTTTGCACGCACTACATCCGGTTTGTCAATACCGATGGTAAAGTCGGTGTCGGGTGTGTTTTCAGGATTTAATCCCCAAAGTTTGTAAAGCGGTTGGTTGACAAGTTTTCCCAGAAGGTCGTGCAAGGCAATATCCACAGAAGCTTTTGCTGCCGGATTTCCTACGGCAATGGAATCCACATAGGTTAAAATGTCATCAATACGGAACGGGTCAGGAAATTGCGTAAGATTTACTTTGGAAAGGAATTTGGTGGCTGTAGCGATGGATTCGCCGAGATATGGTGGCATGGAAGCTTCGCCATAGCCCACAGTGCCGTCATATTCGATCTGAGTAAGAACATCGGGCGTTGAGTTTCGCGAGTATTCTGCTACTGTAAAAGTATGCTCCATTTCCAATGGATAAGGTTTAAAAGTAAGTTTCATCCTGCCACTTCCTTTGGATTTAATAAAAGCCGGAGCCGTCTGCCCGATGGACATCTTTGGCATCATGGCACCTGCTGCGGTGATTCCAATAATTTTTGCAAAATTTCTTCTGTTCAAAAGCATTTCAATTTGATTTTAACATTTTGTATAGTGGGTTTTCTGAAATTTTTTGTATTGTATGGCCGTTTTCCTGACCAATAATCCGGACAGCACGTACAAATCCCGGTGCATATTCGGCAGCATAATCTGGTTTTGAGCTGTCCATACAGCTTATCCTGACTTTGCCTGATGAATGGATAAATTTTCCATGACCGATATACATGGCAACATGGGTTACTTTTTCAGGGGAAGAACCTTTTGCTTTTCTCCCAAAAAACAGTAAATCACCCGGTTGTAATTTTGAATAGTCAAATTGGGTTGTAATTACCTTGCCGTATTTTGTTTGCTGTGAGGCATCGCGTTGCAAAATAATGCCGTTCAAAAAATAAATTGTAGAGGAGAAACCGCTGCAATCAATAGCTTTTGCAGAGAAACCTCCCCACAGATAGGGAATACCATTGAACCTAAGGGCCGTTTCCACCAGCTTTTTTTGTACCGGTGTTTTCTGAAAAAGCGTGGTCATGTCAATAATCTGATTTTTTTGAACAAAAGCTTTCCTGCCATCAGGGTATTGTACTTTGAAAAAGTTACCTTTACTACCTGTTACCGGCAGGATACAGCCAATAACGAGGTCGCTGACAACTTGTGAGTTAATATCAGGTTTTTCGTAAGAAAAGCCGTAGTGTCTGTTGAATACAATCTTTTTTCCTTTTTCATAATTTTTCAGTCCGTCTGCATCAAAAAGAACAATATCGGCTTTATTTATCCAGCCGATGTATTGGTTTGGAGTTTGGATTAAATACCAGCTGTTTTTTCTTTTCAGAATTTTCACAGGCGTTCCGAGTAGGGCCTGATTGAGCATTTCGGAAGCACGGGTAGTCTTCTTTCTAATGCTTGATACGGAGTTGTTGATGAGAGCAAAAGGAGTTTTTATTGAGGAATCGGGTAATAATTTTACTGAAAAATTTACTGTTGGAAACTTTTTTTTCAAATTTAGTAAACCGGTCTGAGCATTTTTATTCTCTACTTCAGCCGTAACCGACAATTTATTATTTACGTTTTGGATGGATACATTCCACAATGCTATTCGTGTGTCGGGTGCAACAATTTGTTTCAGAGAGTCCACACTCACATGAATCTCCGAAACCAATGAAGAATCATTGGCTTCGGAGCATGAACCAAACATTATTATTGCTACGAGAAAAATTACCAGAGTTTTAATATTTATTTTAACATCAAACATTTTTAGTTTTTAAAATGTATCCTGTTACGAAACTCTCTCTTTTGAAAAAACAGGTTTCTCATTTTTAACTTTTATCTCATCCGAATAAATTGCACCTGGTTTGTTGCGCAATGTGTATTGAGAAACCATGATTTCCCCGTAAGCTCCTGTACTTCTGATCGCTACAAGGTCTCCGCGTTTTGTCATGGGCAGCATCACATTGTCATCGAAACTGTCGGAGGATTCACAAACTGGCCCTACCACATCGTATTTGAAATTCTTTATCTGTGCTTCCGGTTTTGATATATTTTGAATTTTATGCTGGGCGCCATAAAGTGCAGGGCGTATCAAATCGGTCATTCCGGCATCCAGAATCATAAACTCTTTGTTTATTCCTTTTTTTATATATAAAACACGGGAAATCAAACTGCCCGTTTGTCCCACTACCGACCGTCCCAGTTCAAAGTGAACCTTTTGATTCTTCCGCTTTTTCAGATGTGTATGAATTGTGTCGAAGAAATTAGCATAATCGGGAATAAGTTCATCATCCGGATTTTCATAGTTGATGCCTAACCCGCCTCCGAGGTTAATGTGGTCCAGCTCTATACCATATTCATCAAACAAGATGTCCTGAATCATATTTACCTTTTCACAAAGTTGTATGTACGGGGATAGCTCTCTGATCTGTGAGCCAATATGAAAGTGGAGGCCAATAAGGTTTACGTTAGATAAGTCTCCCATACGACGAATGACTTTACCTAAAAAAGAAAGCGGAATTCCGAATTTATTCTCAGGCAGTCCGGTGGTCAGATATTTGTGTGTAATGGCATCGATATCCGGATTCAGACGTAAGGAAACCGGAACTATTTTCTGTTTTTCAATGCCCCATTCGTTGATTACTTCAATTTCTTCAATGGATTCGCTGTTGAAGCTGAAAATTGATTTGTCGATGGCGTAGTTGATTTCAGCATCGCTTTTCCCAACACCGGCAAAAACAATTTTATCAGGTTTAATTCCTGTCTCTATCGCTTTTCTGACTTCATTTCCACTCACACAGTCGGCACCAAATCCGATTTTCTTTACTGCTTTCAGAATAGGGTCGTTTGCATTTGCCTTTATGGCATAATGAACAAGGTAGTCATATTTGCCTGCGGCTTGTTTAAGCTTTTTCAAACTTTCGTTGAATAACCCCATATCATAAAAATAAAAAGGGGTCTCCGTTTGAGAGAAATATTGATATAATTCTTTATTAAACAAGGGCAACTTTTTTAAAAAATTTCAAAATAAAGTTCAAATGTAGGCTCTCATTCCGTTTCTTTACAAAATTTTACTAATTTTATACAAAATTTATACAGAATGTTAAGATTCTAACACATGAAAACAATTGGTGAAATAGTCAAGCAGTTGATTCGGGAAACGCCTTTCCTGGAGGAGGCACTGGACGATGATTTAATCAATATTTCGTCGCTATCCAGAAAACTTAAACCCAAAGTAGAGAAAGAATTGCATAAAAAAGTGCAAACCGGAGCTATCGTTATGGCTATAAAAAGATATGATCCGGGATTTAACTATAAATTAAAGTTTGGTATTAAGCAATTTGTAAGCAACCTGGGGGACCTTATTGTACAGTCGGGACTGATGCATTACACTTTTGAGAATTCTGACACAATTGCAGAGAAACACAGGGAACTGGTCAACAGAATTTCAGGAGACCAGATTTATTACTCAGTTTCACGCGGGATTTTTGAAACCACAGTGGTAGTGAGTAATTCTATTATTGAGCTTGTTGAAGAGATTTTTGCTAAAGAAAAATTAATTTTTCAAAAATACAGATTGTCATCCATTACGCTAAGGTTGCCTAAAAAAAGAGATGAAACCACGGGCTTTTTCTACTATATTTTGAAAAGTATTGCGCTGGAAAACATTAATATAGAGGAGCTTATATCTACTACAAATGAATTTACAATTTTAGTGCGTGAGGAGGATATTGATAGGGCATTTTCTATTTTGATGAGGCTAAAGAAAGCCAGCGGATAATGTTTTGGTTCGGTTGGGATGTTGTCTTTTTGCTTTTAGAGGAAACCTCCTAATTTTATCACATCCATATAAATTTTGTTTTGTAGCAGATGAATATCCAAAAGTTTTTACTTTGCAAAACCTTATTTTCACAATACTGGTAAGTAGC
>JAJRQN010000250.1 GCA_024280235.1 Bacteroidota bacterium
CTTCCCATTGAATATGGAATGTCAATTTGAAAGATAAAACAGCTAAGAAAGTTAAAATTTCATGTTCATGCTCCCTTCCGACTGAAGTCAAAATTGGCAATACTCTTTTGTGCTTAGCTGTGTGGGCAGTTTCATCTTCGGAGTTTCTAATAGCTCGTAGCTTAAGATTTTTCAACCTCCAGTAAAAATCGCCCTTGTTACTTCCGACAAAGGTAATAATCATTCCCTTTTGTGTCAAGTTGCTCGTCATGAGTGTTTCATCTCTATAAAAGACTGATGTGAAACTAAAAAACGGATTGATTTTAGCCTTACTATTCTGCTTTGTCTCCGGACTTTCTGCCCAGAACGACTCAACACTGGCCCCTGGCTATAAGCGAAATGTCATTAAATGGAACATGACTCCTTTTATACTTTGGTCGTCAAAAGACATTAACATCTCTTATGAGCGGGTGCTGAAACCTTATCGTTCGTTTTCGGTAAATGCTGGCTATTTTGAATTACCTGTTTCCGGCTTGTTTGATAGCTTGTTCTTTTCAAAATCAGGTTACAGGAGTGGCTATTCTATTTCAGGTGATTATCGGTTTTATTTTAAAAGCAGAAACAGAAAAAGTGCTCCCGATGGCATTTACTGGGGGCCTTATGGTTCATATCATTACACACGGTTTGGTAGTGATGTAGAGGTTTTAAGAAATGATTTGATTAATGGTTCATTTCAAACGGATATTAGCTTTTCAATTTTTAGTGCCGGTATAGAGCTTGGCTATCAATTTGTTATAGCGAAGAGGCTGACCATTGATCTTATTTTTATGGGACCATCTGTTTCGTTTTACAGAGGGAAAATTCTTCTTAACGGGGACTATGATGTAAATAAAGACCATGAATATTATGAGGCTATTCGCAATATTCTGATAAATAGATATCCTTTTCTGGATGACCTGATTGAGAGAGGTAGTGTAAAAGGCTCCGGTGTATCTACAAACCTTGGATTTGGAATGCGATATTTAATTCAGATAGGATACCGGTTTTAAAAACAGCTGTCGAAATTCACATTTTTAGAGTTTCAATTTTCCCGTACTTTTGCCACTTTCATGGAAAAGGATATTTCTTATAACCGTATTTGGCAGATTGCCTATCCCATTATTTTGGGTAGTGTGGCGCAGAACCTTATCAATTTTACCGATACTGCTTTTCTCGGCAGGGTAGGGGAAGTTGCTTTGGGTGCCGGCGCATTGGGAGGTATCTTTTATCTTGCTGTGTTTATGCTGGGCTTTGGTTTCAGCATGGGCGAGCAGATTATTGTTGCCCGGCGCTATGGTGAAAAACGATTCAGGGAGATTGGCAGCGTGGTAGATCACTCTTTCATTTTTCTGCTACTGCTGGCAATAGCAGCTTTTGTAGTATTACGTTTCGGGTCGGTGGAGATTCTCCGGTACGGCGTGAAATCGCGGGATATTTCTGCCGGCACCATGACTTTTCTTGACTATCGTGCTTTTGGAATTTTTGCCGCTTTTGTGAACGTTGGTTTCCGTTCTTTTTACGTGGGACTGGGGCGTACCAAAATTATTTCTTACACCACGGTTGTACTGGCTTTGGTAAATATTGTGCTGGACTACCTGTTGATCTTCGGGAAGTTCGGATTCCCCGAAATGGGTATTGCCGGAGCGGCAATTGCCTCAGTAATCGCAGAATTTTCGGCTATGATCTATTTTATGATTTATACGGCCATCTATATTCGTTTTGCTGACTATGATTTGTTTCGTTTTAAAGGATTGCATTGGAGAAAGATGCAGCGCATTCTGAAAGTCTCTTTTCCCACCATGATGCAACAGTTTATCTCACTTTCGGTATGGTTTGTATTCTTTTTGTTTGTGGAGAAAATCGGGAAAAGTTCGCTGGCCGTTTCTAATATTATCCGGAGTATCTATGTGCTGCTGATGGTTCCCATCTGGGGCTTCGCCACTGCTGTCAACACACTTGTAAGCTATCTTATCGGCGCCGGCCGTTCCCGTGAAGTGATGCGGCTGGTTTACCGGATAATTTTGTTGTGTTTTGTCGGCGTTGTTGTCCTTGTTTCTCTCGGCCTTATCTTTCCGCGGCTGCTATTGGGCATTTACACCAACGACCAGCTGCTGATTAATATGGGCATACCGGTGTTGCATGTTATAAGCCTTGGCGCTCTGTTGCTCTCGGTTGGCTTGATTCTGTTTAGTGCCGTTTCAGGAACGGGCAAAACCAATGTTTCGCTCGCCATTGAGCTGACGGTTTTGGTCATTTACCTGATCTATACATATTTAATTGTAGAGCATTGGCACGGGGATGTTGCTTATGCCTGGACTGCCGAGTGGGTTTACGGTTCATTGCTTAGCTTGTTTTCCTTTATCTATCTGAAATCAAACCGCTGGAAAAAGTACCGTATCTAAACCGGCAATAATATCTGTATTCGTTATTTATTGTTGAAGAATCCTTATTTTTGTTCAAAATTAATTTTTCATGCCACCAAAAAGCAATAAGCTGAAAGCAAATAAGTTCAAGGAACCAAAAAAAAGCACTCTGCAGAAAAGAGGAGATAAAAAGCCAGAGAGCAGGAAAAAATCTTCCCTGAGCCAAAGAAAAATAGATCCACAGGTAGTAAGAATGCTGGGCTTTTTTCTTGTGGTCGTTTCTGTATATCTTTTGTTTGCTTTCACGTCATTTTTTATCAACTGGTTTGGAAGTAATCCCGCCAATGTGGTAACGCGTACCTTCGGATTGGGGCATTATTTCAATAATCACGCTGCACTGGTTCATAACTGGACGGGAAATTTCGGTGCTTTTCTTTCCAAATGGCTGGTACAGAATGGTTTCGGGCTGGGAGCTTACTTTTTGGTTTTTCTGCTTTTTGTGTGGGGACTCAGGCTCATGTTTAAAGTCAGGGTTCTTTCCGTTTGGAAGCTTTTTCAGGTAATTTTGATGGGCTTTCTCTGGCTTCCGTTGTTTATGGGTACATTGTTTCCCGATAACCCCAACAATATTCTCGGCGGTAATTTTGGATTTAAGTTAAATACATGGCTGACAACTTATATAGGTACTCTCGGATTAATCTTAGTCATTATTTTTATCCCTGTTATTCTCATTCTTATTCATTATAAATTTTCGTTCAAAAGAAAAGACAGGAAAAAACAAAAACAGAAAGAGGAGGCGGATAATGTTGATAGAAATTCCCTGCGGTCTGAAGATAAGTACAATACGGTTGAGTTTTCTGTTAAGGAAGAAATTCCTTCAAAAAATAATGACGTTTTAGATGTTTCCGAAAAGGAAGAGGTGATAGATGCCAATGTGGAAAATCCCGGTAAGAAGGAGGCTGGAGGTATTGAACTTACCATTGAAAAGCCCAAACAGGAAACCAAAGCAAAAGTTATTCCCGGCGAACATAAAGGGCTTGATACCGAATTTGATCCTACTTTGGATTTGCCTGATTTCAAATTTCCAGGGTTCGATTTGCTAAATCGTTATGATGAAGATCTGAAAGTTGATCGGGATGAACTGGAAGCCAACAAACAGAAGATTGTGGATACGTTGGACCATTACAGGATTTCCATTACAAAAATCAAAGCGACCATTGGTCCGACGGTTACCCTCTATGAAATTGTTCCTGCACCGGGAATCCGCATTGCAAAAATCAGGAATCTCGAAGATGACATCGCTCTGAGTCTGTCGGCAATGGGTATCCGGATTATTGCGCCTATTCCCGGTAAAGGAACGGTGGGCATTGAGGTTCCCAATAAAAATCCTACCATTGTTTCCATGCGCTCTGTTTTGGAATCGGAAAAGTTTCAGCATGCAAAAATGGAATTGCCCATTGCCCTCGGTAAGACCATTGCCAATGAAAGTTACGTGGTTGATCTTGCCAAAATGCCTCATATCCTCATGGCAGGAGCTACCGGACAGGGAAAATCGGTAGGACTGAATGCTATCATTGCCTCACTGTTGTATAAAAAGCATCCTGCTGAGTTAAAGTTTGTCATGGTCGATCCGAAAAAGGTTGAGTTGACACTTTTTTCTCGTATCGAGCGGCATTATCTCGCCAAGCTTCCCGATTCCGAAGAAGCCATTATTACGGATACGCGGAAAGTGGTACGGACACTCAATTCACTGAGCATCGAAATGGATAACCGTTATGAGCTGCTGAAAGATGCTCAGGTGCGGAACATTAAAGAGTACAATCTGAAGTTCAAAGTGCGTAAACTGAATCCTAACCATGGTCATAGGTTTTTGCCATACATTGTACTGATTGTGGACGAGTTTGCCGACCTTATTATGACAGCCGGCAAAGAAGTGGAGAATCCTATTACGCGGCTGGCGCAACTGGCGCGTGCCGTGGGAATACACCTCGTTATTGCTACTCAAAGGCCATCGGTAAATATTATTACCGGAACCATCAAAGCCAACTTCCCCGCCCGGATTGCCTATCGTGTGATTTCAAAAATAGATTCCCGCACTATCCTCGACACCGGTGGTGCTGACCAGCTTGTGGGTCGGGGTGATATGCTTTTGTCCACCGGCAGCGACCTGATTCGCCTTCAATGTGCTTTTATTGATACGGATGAAGTAGAAAAAGTTACGGATTATATTGGTCAGCAGCGCGCTTATCCTGATGCGCTGCATTTGCCTGAATACTATGACGAAGAAACCGAAACGCCGGGTTCTATTGACCTGGACGAGCGGGATGAACTCTTTGAAGATGCCGCCCGTATCATCGTGCAAACACAACAAGGTTCCACTTCGCTGTTGCAAAGAAAACTGAAGCTTGGATACAACCGTGCAGGACGGATTATTGATCAGTTGGAAGCTGCCGGAATTGTGGGACCCTTCGAGGGAAGTAAAGCCCGTGAGGTAAGAGTGGCCAATGAAATGGCTTTGGAACAATTTTTGAGGGATTTGGAAAGTAAAAATGAAGTTTAACATTGCTAAATATGAAATTTAAAATCACAATATTACTCGCGCTATTATTTTCAGGAACGCTGTACGCACAAAATAGTGCGCAGAAGTTGCTGAAAAAGACACTGGATAAGATGTCTTCTTACAAAAACTTTTCTTCCGCCTTGTCTTATTCAATGGTGAATGTGCAAAATGATATTCACGAAAAGAAAACGGGAACCATATTGGTGGAAGGCGATAAATTTCGTATCGCTTTGATGGGACAGGTTATCATCTCGGACGGGAAGGATATGTGGACGGTTATTAAGGATTCCAAAGAGGTGATGCTCAGTACGCTGGATCCAAACGATCCTTCCAATGTGTCGCCAACAAAAATTCTGGAGGAATATTCCGATTATAATGCAAAGTTTGCAAAAGGACAGAGAAAGAATAAGGTGAAAACACTCATTTTGACATCCAAAAAGAAATCTTCTTTCCATAAAGTTACCATTACCATCGATGCTTCGAGGTACCTCGTGAAGAAATTCTCTTTATACGATGACGATGGGAATGTGTTTACTTATGATATTTCCAACTTTAAAGCAGATGTGAATTTCCCCAAAGGAACGTTTAATTATAATCCCAAAGATTTCCCCGGCTATGAGCTGGAGGATATGCGGTAGGGACACTGACAAGGCTGGAAAATCATCAATTAAATCAAGATGAAATATTCAGCCGGCAAAAAGACATTCGAAGGGATGACTATTATCTCCGTAAGGTGCGTTATTTGTTAGCCACATCCAGATAGCTGTCGGGATTAACCCGAAGCAAAAAAAGGAAGGTTGAACCGTTTTGGGGTCGCCTCAGGCGAGATAACAAGACTATTTTATCCTGTAGTTATACAACGTGCTTCCCGTAGCTGTGATGATGTTTACTTCGCGGTTGTTGTTGAGGCTGCCTACGATAAACGGAGTTTCTCCGGTTAATCCACGGTTTATGAGGATGTTGCCTTTGCTGTCGAACAGATAAATGGTTTTCTCTTTTGATGCCACAATACCCAACACCTTTTGTCTGTCGCCCAGCGAAAAAAATTCGGGTCGTACGGTGATGTTTTCATTAAAAGTATAAGAAAACAGCATCTTTTTGAAACGGTTGAACACTTCTAACCGGTTGTGGTCAACGAAAATAAAATCTTTGATACCATCCCCGTTGAAATCATCGTATAGGAAATAATGGTTTGGGGAAAATTTACCGAAGTTTGTGAACTGTAGTTTTCCGTTGGCTGAGATATAAACCAGTTTTCCGGAGGTGTTGGTGGTAAGAATCAGCCCCTTGTTATTGGTTTTGTTTACAAAATAACCGGAGTGTTTCGCTTTGTTTACAGGAGCTTTCAGGTAAATCCGTTGTCGTCCCCGCCGGTTTACAATTTTGACATGGTTGGCGTCATCGTTGATGATAATGTAATCTTTACGGTTGGCAAGCAGACGCACTACTTTTTGAGACACAAAGGCCTGCATCTGCGGCTTTCGCCAGCCTTTCACCTGATTGCCATCTATTGTATAGTCGTAAATACGTTTATCGGCTTGTGCCAGCAGAATCCTGTAATCTCTCCGATGGGTGTAATCAAAAAGGCTTAATCCGTTGGTGGCATGAGGGTGTACTGCAATGGGGTAACCGGCTACAAACCTGCCTTTGCGGTCGATGAGAAACAGATCGTCTTTTGTGTTGAACAGGTATTGAATTTTTCCGTTTTTGTAAAAATCAACTTGATAGATGGGACTCATAGGCAGTTGTGGTAGTCGCCTGATCCATAAAATTTTTCCTGTGTGATCGATAAGGTACATCCGGTTTCCGCGGTCAAAAACGATAATATCGTATTTTTTGGTTTTTTGGTTTTTTACTAAAAACGGTTTGCCCACAATAGCATCATTCAGCTTGATTTTCCAGAGAGCCAGATTTTCTTTTTTGAGGGCTTTGTTGTAGCGAAAATAAAAGTTTGTGTAAAACAGAGACGCTTCGCGGCTATACTGAAAAGCTATTCCCTGAATATCTTTCAGAAAAGGTTCATATTCGGAAAGGGCTGCGGCTGTTTTTTTATTCAAAAAATAATCAATAAGCCCCAATGTGGCGTGTGGTCTGAATTGAATAAGTATGTTGGATGTTCCCGCAAGGTTGTTGGAGAAGGATTTGTAGTTTTCATCCAAATCCAGGGTTTTTCCTGTTTCGCTGTATCGAATCAGGTTGGTTAATGCGTTCGGCGAATTGGCAAAAATGGCAAAGCCATTGATAATACAGTAATAATTTTGTGTAATGTTAGCGAATTTCTCTCCATATATGCCGGATAAAAAGTGAGCAATATTTATTTTGCGGATTGTATAATTTTCGGAGTGATAAGGTTTATAGCTTTTACTTTTTAAGGACAGGTTCTTTAACAATTGTGTAGCATGAGGAACATCTTTCAATTGTATCAGTGCCCAAGTCTTCTGTGGAATTTCTTTGTTATTTATGGCGTTGGAAACAAGTGAAACATCACTTCCGGTAAGTTTAATGAGATTTTCAATATCCGTCTGATAGGCTGTTTTGAATCCGGAAGAAATCTTTTTGCCTGCAAATGTGGAAAAGTTGGAAAAGCCCTGTGAGCTGGAAAAGGTGCTATTGAAAGGAAACAAAGTGTAGTCATTTAATGAAACCGGTTGCTGACTTTTGAAGTGCACCAGAGTATTTTTGCTTCCGGCTTGCGTATAACCGCTAAAAATTATATCCTGTGAGTTGATGATAATGTCGGTTTCGCACCATCCGGCAAACCTGCTGATACTTTGGGCGATGGTTTTGAACTTGTTGTCGGTGAAACCGGAAAGGAGTTGCCCCAATGCCGGATAATAAATATAAAGTCGTGCAATTACCAGCTTCCCACTGGTTTTTTCCACCATCTTGAACCCATCGCTGTCGCTGAAATGCATTTCCTGCATGGAATATCCTGAGATGGCTGCTTCCATCAGACTTTCCTGAGTTGTAAAAAGTAATGAGCCGCCCATTTTCCACAACCAATAAGATTTGTTGGTTGCGATGTTAAGTATTTTAATGACGGTAACCGGGAAATTACCGCGATGTTTGTAAATTACCACAAATCCGGTTCCCAAAGATGTTTCGAGAAAGTTTTTTATGACTTCGATATGCGGCAGCTTTTTACTTCGATAAAGGAACAAAAACTGATGTTTTCCAGGATACACAGCTGCAAAAAGCTCACCTCGTCTAAATTGTTGAATCCAGTTTTTCTTTGCGTTGAAAACCGAATCCACAAAAGTCAGCTGATGGTACACAGGTTTAAATCCTTTCGTTTGAATGAGCGCATCCCATATCTCATTGTTTTTACTAAACTTGTCCAGAAATTCTCCTGCATGGTCGGTCTGGAGAACCAGCGCGGGCGTGTTGGGAATCATTTGCCAGAGGTTGCCCTGATGCGCTGTTTTTGTATTAAACAGGTATATGACTCCTGCTACCACAAGCAAAAGGAGAAAAAACAGATAAATAAAATATTTTTTATTCATAATCCGGTTGCCTGTTAAAAACTCAAAAATACGAAAACTTTGTTGCGTTTTTACAACGCGTTCAGGTCTTATTCAACAATAATTTGTTAACAGTTCATTCTGCGTATGAGAATGGATTGTTCCTCAGAAATCCAACCGTGTTTGGATGGCCGAACGAAACGTTTTTCGGTGGTAAACAGAGATGCCGTGCGACTGAATGGCCAGCTTATGCTGAAGGGTAGGGTAGCCTTTGTTGTGGTCCCAGCCGTAATATGGTAATTCGTGGTGTAACTTGTACATAAAGGCATCGCGATGGGTCTTGGCGAGGATGGAAGCAGCGGCAATGGACATGTACTTTCCGTCTCCTTTCACAACGGTGGCATGGGGAATGTCTTTATATTTCTTAAAACGGTTGCCGTCAATTAACAGAAAATCAGGTTTCTGGTTAAGTTGCGCTATGGCGCGATGCATGGCGAGAATGGAGGCATTCAGAATATTCATTTCATCAATCTGCTCCGGGCTTACTGATGCTACGGCCCAGCTAAGCGCTTCTTTTTCAATTATTTCACGCAGAAAGTTACGATTTTGCACGCTGAGTTTTTTAGAGTCGTCAAGTAGTTCGTTTTCAAAATCTACGGGGAGAATAACGGCAGCAGCAAATACCGGCCCCGCAAGGCAGCCCCGTCCGGCTTCATCACATCCGGCTTCTTTGAGCGGATTTTCATTGTAATGTTTAAGCAACATGAAACAGGGGCAAAAGATGATTGATAAAAATAAAAAGCAGCCACAACAACACAATTAAATTTGCCCATTTAAGTTTCTTTATCCGTGAAAAGAAGGATCCAAGAATCAGGGCGGCAGGCATTGCGGTGATGATGAGAGCCTGTGTGGGAACGGCAAACAGTAATACCATGAGTGAAATGAACAATAATCCCCACAGGCTTACCAGCGTATGTTGCCTCAGGCTGATATTAAGTGAGGACAGTCTTCCGAGAAGAGAAAATGCCGCGGTTATTGTGGTCAGGGTTACCAGCAGGAACATCGCCATATCCATGTTTCCGGCGAATGGGTTGCTGATTTCACGAAGGTGAAAATATTGCAAAAAGGCGGGTAGAGCTTCCGACAGATTATTAAACCAAAAATAGCCGGAGAAAACAAAAAACCAGGGTAAGAGCACGCCGAGGATGGTTGTAACATAGGCCCGCCATTCGTCAGACTGGTATATGAGCAGCGCAAACCAGACAAAAAGTACCAATAGTATTGCCGGCGGAAAAAACAGGCTCGCCAATCCCAGAAAAAGTCCGGCATCAAAAGCTGTGATGATGATTTTTGTGCTGTTTTGAAAGTCAAATATTTTTTGATAAAGGAGAGTAATAAAGAAAGTCGCCAGAAGAAACGGACTCAACTGTGTTAAAAATCCGGAAGCGCTGCCGGTAAGAATGAAAAAGAAAGCCGTGAGAAAGCTGTATCTGTCCGAAAGACGATGTTTGGTTCCTATCTCGTTAGTGAACAGCATGATAAAGAAAAACAGAATGATGGCCAACAGTTGAAGCCATGGATTAAATGTCACATAGCTTGTATTTATTAAAATAATATTACCGGAATGATTGAACATCTTCGGAAGCCAGAACACCAAAATAAGCAGCACAAGTACCAGTAGCCTTGAAAAATAGGATGTTTTAAAAAACCGAATGATCATAGAATATCACTATTTTAAATCGAAGCCGAGATCGTTTCTGTAATATTTTCCTTCAAAATCGATATGTTTTACATTGGCATAAGCATTTCTTAAAGCTTCTTCCATCGTGTCTCCATAAGAGGTGATGGCCATTACACGACCACCGCTGGTTTTTATTTGGTTGTTTTCCACGTCGTTGCTTGCTCCGGCATAGTAAACAATGCACTTGTTCAGGTTGCTTACCCCTTTGATGATTTTTCCTTTCTCGTAGCTTTCGGGATAACCGCCTGAGACCAGCATTACCGAAGCGGCGTAGCGTTCGTCCACTTCAAGTTTGGCTTCATTGAGCGTGCCTTTAGTCAGATTCTCAAATATCTCCAGCAGGTCATTTTTTATTCGGGGTATTACCGACTCTGCTTCCGGGTCTCCCATACGGCAGTTGTACTCAATAACATACGGGTCATCGCCCACTTTCATAAGGCCGAAAAATATAAATCCTTTGTAATTAATATTTTCTTTTTGTAATCCCTGAATGGTGGGCTGGATAATTTGTTTTTCTATCTTTTGCATGAAGGTTGTGTTAGCAAAAGGAACAGGCGAAATGGAACCCATGCCGCCGGTATTCAACCCTGTATCGCTAATGCCGATACGTTTGTAGTCTTTGGCTTCCGGTAAAAGGAGATAATTTTTTCCATCTGTGAGTACAAAGACAGAAAGTTCGATTCCATTGAGAAATTCCTCGATGACCACCTTGCCGGAAGCTTCTCCAAATTTTGCATCAAGCAGCATATTCCGTAATTCGGCTTTGGCTTCATCCAGTTCGTTGAGTATCAAAACGCCCTTACCGGCGGCAAGGCCATCGGCTTTCAGAACGTAGGGGGCGCTGATACTTTCCAAAAATGTTTCACCCTGCTCAAATGTTTCGGCTGAGAAAGTTTCATAAGCTGCTGTAGGAATGCCGTTTCGTTTCATAAAAGCCTTTGCAAAGTCCTTGCTGCCTTCTAACTGCGCCCCTTTGCTGTCAGGACCGATAATCGGCACATCATGCAAAATCTTATCCTGTATAAAAAATCACGAATACCATTTACCAACGGGATTTCCGGGCCAACTACCACCAAATCAATCTCCTTCTCAATGACAAACATTTTTATCGAAGCAAAATTAGTGGGGTTGATGGGAACGTTGGTGCCGGTAAGGGCTGTTCCTGCATTGCCCGGTGCAATGTAAATTTGTTCCGCTCTGGGACTTTGTGCCAGTTTCCATGCAAACGCGTGCTCTCTGCCTCCCGAACCTAAAATCAGAATATTCATTTTTTACGATTTTGGTTATTGTGTGGTCTTCTCAATGGCTTTCCAAAACAGACCAGCTGTCTTGTCCCAGCTGAATATTTTACTCCTTTGAAAACCTTTTTCCACCAACTTCTTCCTTAAATCCGGAACAAAAGTAATCTTTTTCATGGCTTCGGCAATTTCTTTATCCTCGAATGGATTCACAAACAAAGCCGCATCACCTGCCACTTCAGGCATGGCGGTGATGTCGGAGGTGATCACGGGAATACCTGCCCGGAAAGCTTCTACAATAGGTATACCGAATCCTTCAAAAAACGGAACAAAAGTCAATGCCGACGCTGAACCCATGATGTTTTTCAGCTCTTCCGGCTCCAGCCGCCCTGTAAAAATAACCTGGTTTTGGTGTTTCATATCTGCAAAAGCCTTTTCGATATTACTGTCCCAGTACATCTTCTCACCCACAACAACGAGCGATGTGTCAGCGGCGGTTTCCTGAATGTACAGATCAAAAGCTTTGAAAAGACCGGCAATGTTCTTCCGTGGATTAAGTGCCCCCACAAAAATAAAATAGGGGCGGCCCTGAGAGATTTTCCGGCGAGTCTGCCGCCGTTTCTACTCCGGAATGGGCGTGTATAAACTGTTGGCACCATTATAAGCCACGTCAATTTTTGCAGGATCAATGGCGTATTGTTTTACAATATCTTTTTTTGTAAACTCTGATACGGTGAGGATTCTGTCTGCTTTTTCGGCATAGCGTGGCGTAAAATGGTTGTAATATTTTCGCGGCAGCCACGGCATCATTTCTGGATGATGCACGAAATTCAAATCGTGTATAACCATCAGACTTTTAAAAGGTGATGATAATGAGTTGTAGGTGTCGGGCGAGATGAAGATGTCGGGTTGAATGCGTTTTAGTGCTTTCGGCAGGGCGTGCTCAAACCACCAATAGTGCAATACTGGATGTCGTGCAGGCGGTGGAACAACCACAGGTATAACATTGTCTTCAAAGACGAATGAAGAATCGTAAGGCCGGTCGAATAAGAAATAGAATGTATGTTCAGGATGTGCTTTCACCATACGGCTGAAAGTTTCGTAAATGAACCAGCCAATGCCTTCCAGCTTATTTTTCAGTAGTAACCGGGTGTTGACGGCAATTTTCAAGGTAATCTTCGTTTTTGGGCAAATGTAGGAGTTTTTGACCATAATCATGACGTGGGTCTCTCCGTTTTTGAGCCAAAATCGTATCTTTAAGTACCGGCACTTTGTGCCTGAAAATATCCGGACAGGCGAAATACCTATGCTATGTATTGTGTATCAGTTGTTTATCATCGTTACTTTCAAATTCCGGTTGGATGGTAACATGGTCGATGCCCATGTTATGAGCAATTTCCTGAATCTGTGCAAGCTGTGATTCAAAAACAGAGACGGGCTGGTCTTTCTCCAAATCGATGTGCGCCTCCATGTTGACTTTGTTGTCGGTCAAACGCCAAAGGTGTAAATGATGCATGTTTTTAATGCCTTCAACGGATTCAATTCGTCTTGTCAGCTGATCGACATCAAAGTCTGCCGGAGAAAAAAGCATGATGATGTTAATGGATTCTATAAAGAGATTCCAGCTGGAATAGATGAGATATAGCGCAATCAGCAGCGTTACAAGTCCGTCAACCCAGAATAGACCGAAGTATTTCATAAGTAAGCCACCTATAAGTACTGCCACAGAGGTGAGCATGTCTGTAAAAAGATGCAGATAAGCCGATTTGATGTTGATGCTCTCTTTGGCGCCTGACTTTATGAGTAAAACGCTTGTGCCGTTGACAACAATGGATGCAACAGCGAGCCAGATAACAATCACGGAATCAATGATGTGGGGATGAATTATCCGATTGACAGCCTCAAACCCAAGGAAAGCGGCAATAATAAGAAGTGTAACCGAGTTTACAAAGGCGGCAAGAATTTCTCCCCGCTGATACCCGAAAGTATGTTTTACAGTATTTTTCCTCGCCGATAATTTATAGGTTACATAAGTGATGAGCAGCGAAAGTACATCACTGAAATTGTGTAATGCATCAGAAATCAGCGCCATACTACCTGATAAAATGCCGCCAATGACTTGTGCTATGGTAATTCCTAAATTGAGTGCAACCGAGATAAACAGATTTCTGCCTTTCAGTTTTCCGTGATCGTGATGATGTTCTCCCATTCGGATAATTTTCAGCGAAATTAGTAAAAAATCATCCGCCCGGCTTTTCATACGCTTCATTTCCGGCTTTCAGGTTCGTTTATCTATAACAATTTTGAATAAGATATTTTACCACCGGCCTTTTGCAATCTTCAAATAGTTTTCTGTCCTTTGCACTGCCAAAAAAAGTATGTACCAAAAATCTCAGACTTATGATTAATACAGAGATTTTCCCGGACGTCGAACAACTGCTCGATAATAAAGATTGGGATAGACTAAAAAAAACCTGGGCAGAAATGAAGCCGGAGGATATTGCAGAACTTTTAATAAATCTGCATCGAAGGTACGTGGCTGTTGCCTTCAGGCTAATTCCCAAAGAGAAAGCTGCCGATGTTTTTTCGGAGTTAGACCCCTCGCAGCAGGAGTTTATCCTAACGCATATTGTGGACAGGCAGATTAAAGAGCTGCTCGAAGAACTGCCTCCTGACGACAGAACTTCTATTTTTGAGGAGCTGCCCGAACAGCTGACACAAAGACTATTGAACCTGCTGCCTGCAGAAGACCGCAAAGAGGCCATGGGACTGCTTGGTTATCCCGAAAACAGTGTGGGTAGAATTATGACTCCTGATTACGTGGTGGTTAAACCCGATTGGACAATTGAAAAAGCAATAAAACACATCAAAAAGATAGGGGAAGACGCGGAAACTATTAATATGATCTATGTTGAAGACGACCGACTGAAACTCGTTGACGATATTCCCATCCGCCGGTTTCTCCTTGCTGAGCCAAAACAATTAGTGTCTGATTTGATGGATCATGAATTTGTTTATATCCATGCGCTTGAAGATCAGGAAGAAGCTTATAAAACTATTAAGAAATATGACATGAATGTGTTGCCTGTTACAGGGGAAGAGGGTGTGCTCATTGGAATTGTTACCGTTGATGATATTCTGGATGTGATAGAAGAAGAAACTACTGAAGACTTTCAGAAATCATCGGCTATTGTTCCGGTTGAGGAAAAATATTATTCAGCTTCTGCTGTTACTTTGTATAAAAAGAGAATTGGATGGCTGTTTATTCTTCTGCTCACCGACTTTTTCTCATCCACCATTATTGCTCATTTTCAGGATTCGCTGAAGGCTGTGATTGCTCTGGCATTTTTTATTCCCATATTGATAGACAGTGGCGGAAATATTGCAGCCCAGTCTTCAACGTTGATTATCCGTGCGTTGGCTACCGGTTCGCTTTCCGGCAAAAAGTGGTTCTCGGTGATGAAGAAAGAGTTGCTGGTGGGAATATTTATCGGACTAACTCTGGGACTTACGCTGTATATCCGTGGTTTTTTCTGGCGGGGAGGTCCCACTGTCGGGATGGTTGTAGCCGTTTCAATGGTGGCCATAACACTTTGGTCTAACCTGTTGGGAAGTCTGCTACCCATTGTTTTAACTAAATTTAAACTTGACCCGGCGGTTATCAGCAGCCCCTTGCTTACCACAGTGGTTGATTCCACAGGCTTACTTATTTACTTCACACTTGCAGATTTTGTTTTTCATCTATAACCGGAAAGTCAGGCAATCCATACGGTTTTTTGGTTGACAAATTCGCGGATGCCCGGATAGGCCAGTTCTCGTCCGTAACCCGATCGTTTGGTACCGCCAAAAGGCAACCGTGGGTCTGATTTGGTCATGCCGTTGATAAAAACTGCTCCCGCTTCTATTTTGGCAGCGAGTTTTTCAGCTAACACCAAATCCTGTGTCCACAAGCTGGCGCCAAGTCCAAAGGGTGTATCGTTGGCAATGCGTACGGCATCTTCGGCATCTTTCGCCGGAATAATCACCGAAACCGGGCCGAAAGTCTCTTCATCGAATACCGGCATTTCTTTATGAACATTTGTAATGAGTGTGGGTTCGTAAAA
>JAJRQN010000251.1 GCA_024280235.1 Bacteroidota bacterium
CTTTTATTGCCATGTTATTTTAACTTTTTTGTTTTGCAACACTAAAATAGGTGATAAAATAACACGGTCAAATGCTGTGTAAATAACTTTTGCACAGCCATTTGACCTTTTTGTTAATAACTTACTTGCAGATTTAAGGTACCACATAAATTATGAAAAAATTCGTTTGTATTTTGTTTGTCCTGGCTCTTTTTGTTTCCTCCTGTTCAAAAGAAGATTTGAACCCGCCCATCCGAAAAGAAATAATAGGAAACTGGAAACTTATTTATGCTTCATACCTCATCACAAAAAACGATACCTCCCGTTACAAGTGGAAAAATTTTGAAAAGCAGCATATTATTTACAAATTTAAGACGAACGGTTACCTAACCATTCAGGGGGAACAGCAGAAGGACACAACCAGGCTTTATCCCTACGAAGTTATTAAAGGCAGGTATTTTCTTCAGGATACGACCACCCCTCCAGCCTATGATAACATACTCATCTTTGGTGGAAAGAGATATTCAGTTTCCATTGGGTACAATCCGGGAATCATCACAAAAGAAAATCAAGTGTTGGAGTTATCTGATTACAGCAATCTGTTGTATCAGACTACACTGTCTTTGAAAAGAGAATGAATAGGGTGTGCTGCAAAACGCTTAAATTATTGATGTATAATTTATTATATTGATTTTTAAAGATAATAGTGCATGGTTTTCGGGCAATTTTATTAAAAACACGTGCATTTGTAATGCTTTAGATAAAGATAAATAGAGATTATAAATGGTTGTTACAAACCCACTCCAGGCAAGACAAACCAGCCTTTTTAGATATTTTACAATTCTCAGGTAAAAAATACGCCCTTTCGTTTCTCTACGATGTTTCAACCGGCCGGCCCGGCGAGGTGAAACCGGACGATTTTATCCACTACCGTATGCTGTATCTGTATAAAAAATAATTTTCGTTCAATACAACTAAGTATTTCCCTGATTTTTTCGTTTGCCGGAGAAAATAACCAGTGATTTTTTACCTTTGCAAACGCTACAAAATATTTGAAAATAAAATCTTATACAAATGAGTATCAAACACAATAAAACGGATATTCTCAATAATCTGGGAATCCAATCTGTCAATTCTGGTGTTTGCACCGGAACCCAATGGCTCGACACCAAAGGCGACACCACCACCTCCTTTTCTCCCATTGATGGAAAAGAAATTGCCAAAGTAAAAAATGCCACCATGGACGATTACGAGATGGTCATCAACAAAGCCGAAGCGGCATTTAAAGAGTGGCGAAAAGTACCGGCTCCCATAAGGGGGGAGTTAGTTCGCCAGATTGGCCTCGCTTTGCGCGAAAACAAAGAATACCTTGGTGCGCTGGTAACCCTCGAAATGGGAAAAATTTATCAGGAAGGTCTTGGCGAAGTACAAGAGATGATTGATATTTGCGATTTTGCCGTGGGACAGTCCCGGTTAATTAATGGTACAAATCTGCAATCGGAAAGAGTAAACCACCGTTTATCAGAACAGTATCATCCGCTTGGCATTGTCGGGCTGGTTACTTCCTACAATTTCCCGGTAGCCGTTTGGGCATGGAACAGTGCACTGGCCATTATTGCCGGTGATGTGGTGGTTTGGAAACCATCTTCCAAGACCCCGCTTACAGCCATTGCTACCCAGAAAATCATTATGAAAGTATTGAAAGACAATAACGTACCCGAAGGTGTTTTTAATCTTGTTGTGGCCAAATCTTCTGTCATGGGTGATAACTTTCTTGGCGACAAGCGGGTTCGTCTGCTTTCCGTTACCGGTTCCACTGCTGTAGGTAAACGCGTTGGCGGTATTGTAGGCAAACGTCTCGGAAAAACCATTTTGGAGCTGGGCGGCAACAACGCAGTGATTATTGCTCCGAGTGCTGATATTCAAATGGCGGTGATGTCCACGGTTTTTGGAACCGTAGGAACTGCCGGCCAGCGTTGCACCACCACGCGCCGTGTCATTATTCACGAAGATATTTACGAAGAAGTACGCGACAAGTTTATTGCCGCTTACAAAAATGTCGTTTCCCGCATTGGGAATCCTCTCGATGAAGATTATCTTGTGGGACCACTGATTGATAAGTTCTCTGTTGAACTTTTCAGTAATGCAGTTACTAAAGTACAGGAAGAAGGCGGGAAAGTACTTTTTGGCGGAGAAATCCTTGACGGAAAAGGTTATGAATCGGGCAATTATGTAGTTCCCTGTATTGCCGAAGCCGAAAATCATTACAACATCGTACAGGAAGAGACCTTTGCCCCCATTGTTTATCTGATCAAATACAAAGGTGATATCACCAATGCCATTGAAATTCAGAATGATGTGCCTCAGGGACTTTCATCAGCCTGCTTTACACTAAACATGCGCGAAGCGGAGACTTTCCTCTCCTACGCAGGCTCTGATTGTGGTATTGCCAATGTAAATCTCGGTACTTCCGGAGCGGAAATCGGCGGTGCTTTCGGTGGCGAAAAAGATACCGGCGGTGGTCGTGAATCCGGTTCGGATGCCTGGAAGATATACATGCGTCGCCAGACAAACACCATTAATTTCGGTACAGATTTACCACTTGCTCAAGGAATAAAATTTGATATTTAAATATTCTCACGGAGCTGCCTTTATAAAAAAGGCAGCTCTTTTTTTTAATTTAAAACATGTTTCTATGAAAGTAAAATCATTTATCATTTTATTAGTTGCAGCTTTTATGCTCAACTTCGAAACCTTTGCACAGACCGACACAACGGCCAAAAAGGTAGTCAAAGGTTATCATTTTACGGACGAAGTGGTTGTTCCGCATACCTCCGTAAAAAATCAATATCGTTCCGGTACCTGCTGGAGCTACTCGGGGATAGGTTTTGTTGAAGCAGAAATTCTGCGTACCACAGGCAAAAAATACAATTTGTCTGAGATGTTTTGTGTAAACCACATGTATTCCGACAAAGCCATCAAATATGTCCGTTTACACGGAAAAATGCAATTTGGTTCGGGAGCAGAAGATGAAGATGTGTTCCGTGTCATCAGAAAATACGGACTGGTTCCGGATTCTGTTTACAGCGGCATGCAATATGGCACCAAACTTCCGGTACAGGGCGAGTTAGACAACGTTTTACAGAGTTTTGTGGACGCTGTAGTTGCCAACAAGAATCACAAGCTGACCCCCGTTTGGCACAAAGCTTTCAACGCTATTCTGGCTTCTTATCTCGGTAAATTACCCACCACATTTAAATATGATGGTAAAGAATATACCCCACAGAGTTTAGGGATATGACCGGTTTCAACCCTGATAACATTGTGTCCGTAACTTCTTTTAAAGACCATCCCTATTTCAAGGCTTTTCCAATTGCTATTCCTGATAACTGGCTGTGGGCTTCTTCTATGAACGTTCCCCTTGACGATATGATGGCCATTATCGACAATGCACTGAAAAACGGCTACACGATTGCATGGGGTGCTGATGTGAGCGACCGTGGTTTTAACTGGAAGAAAGGCGTAGCTATTATTCCCAACAAACATCCCAAGCTGACCGGCAGCGATCAGGCCAAGTGGGAAGCTTTGAGCCAGAGAAAACAACAAAAAGAGCTTTATAATTTCGACTCTATTGTTCAGGAAGTAACTGTTACACCGGCGATGCGTCAGAAACATTATGACGATTATCTTGTAACCGATGACCATGGTATGCAGATTGTCGGAATAGCCCATGACCAAAAAGGCGATGTCTTTTACAAAATCAAAAATTCATGGGGAACCGATCAGGTTTACCACGGTTATTTCTATGCTTCCAAAGCTTATGTTGAATTACAAACTATAAGCATTGCCGTCAACAAAGAAGCCATTCCTAAAAAACTCAGAAAAGAAATGGGGATAAAATAAAATTCCTAATTTGAGAATAATTGAAAAGCCGGACAAAATTTTAGTCCGGTTTTTTTGTTTCCGCATAAATCTATAAACCGAACTACCGAACTCAAGATAAGCCTTACTCAAGGTTCAGATAATTAGATACTGTGTTAAATTCCAAATAATTTATTAAAAATACGTGCATTTATTTATAGCCACAATTTCAAAATTTATACTACTCAGTTGCACGCCATCTTTGTACCCTGTTCAGTTCGGGATATATGGATACATCTTCACTTCACAAAATCCAAATCTGACGCATATCTGAACTTTTCAGCAAACCCGAATTAGTTCATTGGGAATCCGAATTTCTGAATGATTATCCCTGTATTTGTTTTCGTATCTCCTGCAATGCCGTTGGTGTTCCAAACACATGCAGCAGATCGCCCAGGCGCAGGAAAGTCTCACCATGAGGAATAAACGAACTTTTGTCTCGGGTAATCATCATCAAAACAGCACCACTGTGAAATGGCACCTTTTTCAATTGTTGTCCATTGACAATGCGGTTGGTAATAACAATTTCTTCAACACTGTAATTTTCAAAGCTTTCCACCAGATCATGATAAGTTGTCGGCCGGAGAATTAAATTCTCAATAGCTGTGGACAAAACTCTGTGCAAATCAATTGTTTCCACACCAAGCCGATTGAGTTTCTCCACACAAGGCATTTTGCATGCCCTCATAATAATACGTTCATGTAAAAGCTCATTACGCAGAAAATCCACAATTTTATAATTTCTCTCATCATTACCGGTTTCGACAACGACGTAATTTTCAGGCATCAGGTTGAGTTGGCTATAAATCAGGGGATGAGTACCATCGCCTCTGACAACGAAAAGTCCTTTGTTTTTTATTTCAAGAAACCGCTCTTTTTCCTTTTCAATGATAACCACCTTTTTCCCATGAACATTCATCCGCCTGGCCAGCAAAACACCGGTACTACTCCCACCAATTATCAGGGTCTTTTCTCCCTCGGAAAGCTTAACGGGATTTATCATGTTGAACACTACGGGAGACAGCAGACAGGTAAAAACTGCCATCAAAATAAAACTCGCATTGATGCCGGGGGTAATCACACCAAGTTGCAGCCCTATGGCAGAGGCAGCAATAATCAGGCTTAACCTTGATGACATCAAGAATCCGGCCGACAGGGCTTTCCTCATCCCAAACAGGCGAACCCAAAGAAAAGATGGAACTATTTTTATCAGAAAAAGTGTTAGCAGCAGCAAGCCGAGAAACCCATATAACGTCTGGTCAAATTCCAACAAAGCGGCAGGATCAAACTGCATTCCCACCATAATAAAGAAGATGGGGATAAAAAATCCGTATCCCATGCCATCCAGCTTAATCATCAGTACCGACCGCTCTTTATGAAGCAACGTGGACAAAATCAGCCCACTCAGAAAAGCACCAAGCAAAACAACTTCTTCACTAATGTATTGCGAAAGCACGACAAAAAGTAAAATCATCAACATGGTCCCGCGAACCCTGATTTGTGAAGCAGCATGTGAAAGCTGAAAAGCCAGTTTTCTCAAATAAGTAATACGTTTCATCCGGTTGCCAATCCGATAAAAAACATAAAACATGAAAAAGAGAATCAAGATATAAAGCAGTTCAAACTTAAAGCCGTTTTTGATAATGAAAGCTGTAAAAGTGAAAAGAATAATACTCATAATGTCTGCGATAGCAGCTGCAATTATTGTCGTCTGACCAAAGCGAGTGGAGATTTCACCACGCCCTTTCAGCACAGGAAGAACAATACCGACCGAGGTGGTTCCCATTATCAGTGCAAAATACCAAACATGCGGAATATCAATCAAATAGGATAGCAATAACGTTGCAAAAAAAGCCAGAAAAATTGCCAGAATAAAATGAGCTATTCCTGTCAGCAACGGGTTAGCCACAAAATGGGATAAGCTTACCTTTTTTTTTGGAAAAGAAGCCAGAATCTGATCCCCATCTATTTCCAGCCCACTGAGAAACATAAGGAAAATAAATCCTGATAGAGCAAGAAACTCCAGTATATGAAAGCTTCCGACACTGTGATTTGTCAGCACAAAGTGCCCCAGCAGATAGCCAAAGAAAATTTCAGCAATGACAGATGGTATCTTCCTCAGTTTCAGCAAAGAGAGCAGTATGGGCGTCAGCCAGGCGACTGCGATAACCAACAGCAGCGGATAGTAATCAAAATGGAAAGAAAGGCTAAGCAGCATATACAACAATTGGTAAAGGAATCCTGTTAATTATATCATGGCTAAGATAAGCAAAATTTACATTTTCCGTATCTTTGTGAAGATATTTCGCTCTAATAAATTTTCTTATAAATTTTTATCATAGAAAGCCGGCCATTTGTTTTTACCTTATCTTTGCTTTTCGGTAACACATAATTATATGTTAGCGAACAACAATTTTCATCAGGACATGCAACCGGCTTTCTTTCAGGAAGAGGTTATCCATTTTTCAGACGGTATCTACCGTCTTTTTTTTTGCTTTTTCCCACCAAAATCAAACATAAATGATTAATTTAAAAAACCGGAGTCTCATCTCCATCACCGATTACAGCAAAGAAGAGATTCTGAAAGTCCTCGACATTGCCGAAGGTTTTGAAAAAGACCAGCGACAGAAAATCCTCACCAACTACGTGATTGCCTCGCTGTTTTTTGAACCATCCACCCGCACCCGCCTCAGCTTTGAAAGTGCTGTACAATATCTCGGCGGCAGTATTATCGGCTTTGCCAGTGCAGGCACTTCGAGTGTTAAAAAAGGCGAATCGCTGAGGGACACCATTCTTACGGTAAGTAATTACTCCGACCTCATCGTTATGCGCAACCCGCTGGACGGCAGCGCACGATTTGCCAGCGAAGTCTCTCCCGTACCCATCATCAATGCAGGCGATGGTGCCAATCAGCATCCCACGCAATGTCTGCTTGATTTGTATTCCATCCGTAAGACACAGGGAACGCTGGAAGACCTTCACATCGCCCTCGTAGGTGATTTAAAATACGGACGTACCGTACATTCGCTGGTGCAGGCACTGAGCCTTTTCAATGCCACATTCCATCTGGTCTCTCCTGAATCGCTAAAACTGCCCAGCGGCGTAAAAAAATGGATTAAAGATGCCGGACTGGAATATCATCAGTACACCGAGCTTTCGGATGTCATTCCCATTGCCGACATCATTTACATGACCCGCATTCAGGGCGAACGGTTTCCCGACCCCATGGAATATGAAAAGGTGAAAAATTCTTATATTCTAAATAACAGCATGCTGGAAAAGTCGAAAGAAACCGTGCGCGTGCTGCACCCGTTACCGCGCGTAAACGAAATATGCGAAGATGTGGACGACAACCCAAAGGCTTACTATTTTCAGCAGGCGAAAAACGGCGTTTACGTCCGGCAGGCACTCATCGCTGCCATTTTAGGATTAAAAGAGTAGAAAAGCAACCTTAATATTCTTAAAACATGAAACATTCCCCGAAAAAGCAGAGGCAGAATATGACAAATATTTTTAACACACACAAGGTTGATTGTAAGCCCCAGCGGGGTTATATTGACCTATCCTAAAGCTATATAGCAAAAATAAGAGCGCATGAAACCCATATTTTTTCATCGGATTACGCGGATTTGTCTCGCCATAGGAGAGACTAAAAATCCGTTAAATCTGCTTAATGCGATGATAAATAAGATATTGATAAACAAAATATAACAAAATTACAAACAGATGAAACACTCATGACGAGCAACTTGACACAAAAGGGAATGATTATTACCTTTGTCGGAAGTAACAAGGGCGATTTTTACTGGAGGTTGAAAAATCTTAAGCTACGAGCTATTAGAAACCCCGAAGA
>JAJRQN010000252.1 GCA_024280235.1 Bacteroidota bacterium
TGTTAATCGTGCAGAAATTCAATCTCCGCCATCAGCACGTCAGTTTTTTAATATTTCTGTTTTAGTATTTATTCTGGTAACTGTCATTTTGATAATTATAGGATTGGTTTACAAAAAGGCCTATCGAAAACCATCCAATAAATAACCAGAAGCCTGTAGCATTTCCAGAGATATTTACTGGTTCAGGCGTTCGCCTCCATAGTTCAAGCGGACGTTTTAACCAGAGTTAAGCAGCTTTGCAGGACCCGGTAGAATCGCTGCGGCACAATTAGAAATAAAACGGCAGTTATCAAGTTACCAAAAATAAACCCGAATATCTGCAAAAATCTTTGATGTATGGGAATAGAGGTCGAAAGAAAGTTTTTGGTGAAAGGTGATTTTAAATCACATGCTGTCAGTAAGGTCAGAATCATTCAGGGTTATCTTTCATCGGTACCTGAACGTACGGTAAGGGTTCGCATGAAAGGCCTGGGGGTGGACTTGCAATTACCTCTGGCACTGTCGGTTATCGGGGGGCTGACTGTAGGTACCGTTGCCAGTTTGTATTTTGCTCCGTTGGTTTATTACCTTTTTTACAGGAAAAAGACGCACAAATAAATTATATTTGTCGAAAAAGGTAACCCTTTTGTGAAAAGAAATTGAATTATGAATTTTTCCTCGCTGTCCGTTTTTATAATCTGCTGAAAAATGAAAAAGATATATTTTCTTATAGGTTTGTTGTTCACTGTGAATATAATTCCGGCCCAAACCATAAAACGTTACACCCTTGAGGAGGTCATCCACATAGCCCAAAAGCAGTCGCCCGATGCGCTTATGGCTATTCACCGTTTCCGGAAAAGTTACTGGCAGTACCGCACTTTCAAGGCCACCTATCTGCCCAACCTGAATCTTGCGGCTACCCTGCCCGACATAAACCGGAGTATCAACGCTATTTCTGCTCCCGATGGAAACATTTCCTATGCCTCGCAAAGTGTTTCAAATTATTCTATCGGACTATCGCTGAATCAGAAAATCGGACTTACCGGCGGAGAGGTTTTTATCAATACGGGGTTGCAACGCATGGATAACTTTTTTACGGATACCACCACGCGACAATATCTCAGTAACATGGTGAATATCGGTATCAGGCAACCTATTTTTACATATAATCCGTATAAATGGCAGAAAAAGATTGAGCCGCTCAAATATGAAGAAGCCAAACGGCTTTACATGGAGTCGGAAGAAGACATTGCCATTAAAGCCATCAACCAGTTTTTTGCTTTACTGACTGCCCAGATAGAGGTTGGAATAGCTCAAAAAAACTATCACAATTACGATACGCTTTACCGCATAGCCAAAGGACGTTACAATTTGGGTAAAATTGCCGAAAACGATTTATTACAGTTACAATTAAACCTTTTAAAGGCAGATGCTTCGGTAGAACAGGCAAAATTGAATTACAACGACAAACTCTTTCGTTTTAAATCCTTTTTACGCATAAAAGACAGCAACACCATCCGGCTTATCCCGCCGTTGCTTACCTCTTTCTTTAACGTACCCGTCAGCAAAGCCGTAGAAGAAGCAAGGCAAAACACCTCTACAGCACTTACATTTACAGAGCGCTTGCTTGAAGCTGCCAGTCAATTAAATATGGCAAAGATGAACGGCCGTTTCGATATGAACCTTTATGCCAGTTTTGGCCTGTCGCAAACTTCGCATACATTACAAGAAGCCTATAACGAACCCCTGAACCAGGAACGCGTGAGCCTGGGAATTACATTACCGTTGCTCGACTGGGGACGGGCCAGGGGACAGATAAAAATTGCCATGTCGAATGAAGATTTGGTAAAAACAGCTGTACAACAAGACAAAATAGACTTTGAACAAAACATTTATCTGAAAGTCATGCAGTTTGCCATGCAGAAAAAACAGCTTGCCATTGCGGCCAAATCGGATACGGTGGCACAATTACGTTACGAAATAACCCACAAACGTTACATGATTGGGATGGTGAACGATGTGCTGGAATTAAACAATGCCCAAATTGACAACGACAACGCCAAACTGAACTATTTCAACACCCTGAAAGATTACTGGATCAATTATTACCAGCTTCGCAAACTGACATTATACGATTTTCAGAAAAACAGACCTATTAAACTGGATACCAGACTTTTGGTGAGATAAACCCACTCTTTACACTGCGCAAATGATTTTTTAGATGATTAAATCAGGGCAGTTAAGTTCCCTAATTCTCATTTTAATTAGAAAAAGTTCTCCCGAAAATTATACATTTTATCACTTTTGTATCCAAAGAAACAATGAAACACCTGAAAACCGTATCTTTGCTGTTAAATCGAAGCCATGGAACAGGAAACTTTTGATCTCGCGGAGCTTTCCAAAATGAACAAAGGAACGCTCATGGAACAGCTCGGAATTGAGTATCTCGAAGCAGGTTCCGGGTACATGAAAGCGCGTATGCCGGTGGACGAACGCACCTTTCAGCCCATGCGCATCCTGCACGGCGGAGCCACGCTCGCATTAGCCGAGACACTGGCCAGCATCGGCTCGGCACTCATGGTGGATCGTGAAAAGTTTGATGTGAAAGGACAACATGTATCTGCCAACCATGTACGCAGTGCACACAGCGGGTGGGTTATTGGTGAAGCGAAAATCATGCACCGTGGCCGCACCTCACACATTTGGAATGTGGACATAAAAGATGAAGGCAACCACCTGATTTCCACCTGTCGTATCACCATTTTTGTTGTAAAGAAAAAAGAACGTTAGTCTATCTCTTAACTCCAACCTGTATTTCCATGCTTATCAGTCGATTGCTTTCCAAAGCCCTGCCTTTTGCCGTTTACCGGTTTCCCAAAGAACAGTCTCCGGTTTATGTTTTACAGACATGCCCGGCAAGAACATTTTCCCTAAGTCGGTTAGAGGAGCAAAAGGGATTTGTAGTAGCTCCATTTGAGACCTATAAAACCCAAAAAGCCTATTTGATAGAACCCGACTTTGTCGCACGCAATACAAAGGAAAAAGAAAAACTCTCCACTATTTTGTCCTCATTGCCCGACAAAGATTTGCGGTATGCAAAAACAGAAAATATGGTTGTCGTTAAAACAACCTATCTGCAACAGCTTCAGTATCTTGTTCAGCGAATGAAGGATGGGGAAGTGCAAAAAGCTGTTTTATCACGAGTGTTGGAAAAGCCTTTGTTACAATATTTTGATTTTGAAGTTTTTTTTGAAATGTTTCAACAAAGTTATCCACGAGCTTTTGTTTATCTGTTTTACCTGCCCGGCAAAGGTTTGTGGGCCGGTGCCACACCCGAAACACTGCTTAGCCGCAATGGAAATTTTTATGAAACCATGGCGCTGGCCGGAACTCAAAAATGTCATGGAAACAGAAAAACAATTCATTGGGATAAAAAAGAAAAAGAGGAACAGGCATTTGTTTCCAGATTTGTGGAAGAACAAATAAGGCATTTACACATTAAAAACTTTGAGAGATACCCGGAAGAAACCATCTTTGCCGGCGACCTCGCACACATTTGTACCCGCTTTGCCATTCCTGTTGCCGCTTTAGAGGAAAAGACGGGTCAACTGGTGAGTTTACTGCATCCCACGCCTGCTGTTTGTGGTTTGCCTAAAGAAAAAGCCTGGCAGATAATTGCCGAAACCGAAACACACACACGCCGTTTCTACACCGGCTTTCTTGGCCCGTGGCAAATGGAAAATCATTCACATCTATTTGTAAACCTGCGATGTGCCGAGTTTATGGAAAAGAAAATGAATCTTTATGTGGGCGGAGGACTCACCGCTGATTCCAATCCTGAAAATGAGTGGCAGGAGACCGAAGACAAAGCCGACACGATCTTGTCAGTTGTGGAAAAATTACGGAACTTTGCCCCATGACTTCAGACAAATCCACTGTCAGCTTACTGACAGATATTTTTGTAAAAAAAGGCCTTCACAACATTGTGCTTTCGCCGGGATCGCGTAATGCGCCCATCATCCTTGCTTTCACCCAACATCCGGATATTCAGGCAGTAAGTGTTGTGGACGAACGCAGTGCCGCTTTTTTTGCTTTGGGAATGGCACAACAAAAAAAACGAGCGGTAGCTATTGCCTGTACTTCGGGAAGCGCACTCCTCAACTATGCTCCGGCCATTGCAGAAGCGTACTATCAGAAGATTCCATTACTTGTGCTTACCGCTGACCGTCCGTCTCACCTCATCGATGTGGGTGATGGACAAACCATCCGACAGGAAAATGTCTTTGCCAATTTTATCAGAAAATCTTATACGCTACCGCTGGAAATGGCCACGGAAGAAGAAAAGAAAAAAGTAAACAGACTGCTAAATGAAGCTATCGACAAAACCCGCTTTCCGGAACCCGGACCGGTGCACATAAATATTCCGCTTGATGAGCCATTATACGGGCTGACTGATAAGCCGGTACAGGGGAAAGTTTTCGATACTTATGAAAAACAGATTCAAGTGGATGAAAACATCCTAAAAGAATTTCTCCACGACTGGAATCATAGCCTGAAAACACTTCTTATTGCCGGACAGGAAATACCTTCAAAGAAACTGAATGAAATACTACACCATATATCCGGATTTCAGCAGGTTGTCGTGATGACTGAAACCACTTCCAATCTCCATTCACCCTCTTTTATGGATGAAATCGACAACCTCATTACAGAGATTCCGGAGGAAGAAATGGCAGGTTTACAACCTGATTTGCTCATTACCTTTGGCACTTCCGTTGTGTCAAAAAAAATCAAAAAGCTTCTGCGCACTTTTCCGGCAAAGCATCATTGGCATATTTCTCCTTCCGGTGAAAAACGGGACACCTATTTTTGTTTGTCTGGTATTATACAGTCAGATGCTACCGATTTCCTTACTCAGGTACATGAAAATCTGACTGAAAACGATAGTGAATACCGCAATTTCTGGCAAAAACACAAAGCGGAGGTCTTGCAAAAAAGAACAGCTTTTCTAACGAAAACAGGCTGGTGCGATTTGAAAGTTTTTGAAATATTGTTTCGTGAGATTCCGGAAAACAGCTTTTTGCATTTGGGAAACAGCACGCCCGTACGCTATGCCCAGCTTTTCGGTAGTTCCATGAAATTTCAATATTTCTCCAACCGCGGGGTGAGTGGTATAGACGGACAAGTCTCCACTGCCGCAGGTTCAGCTTTTGCTGCAAAAGATAAGATAAATACTATTATTACCGGAGACATAGGCTTTTTCTACGATTCCAATGCGCTGATGAACCAAAACCTCACCGCCAATCTTAAAATCATTGTCATCAACAACGGTGGTGGCGACATTTTTCGGTTTATTCCCGGACCGGACAAGGCTGTGCAACGTGAATCTTTTTTTGCTACCGCCCATCACTGGAAAGCCGAAATGTTGGCCAAAACGTTCAATATGCGCTATTTCAAAGCGGGAAATATAGCCGAACTTACGAGCCAACTGCCGGAATTTTATGAGGAAAAAGAATGTCCTGCATTACTCGAAATTTTCACCAATGAGATGAAAAATGCACAGATTTTGAAAGATTATTTTGACTTTCTTCGGCTTTAAACTTTTATACCGATCCTATCCGTTTCAACTCGTCCTTTTAGCTCTCCTCTCTGAAAATATCAAGCCACTGATTCGCCATGACGAGTGGCTTCAGTAACGATTTCACGGGAGAATGCAGAATCTCCCTCGAAGAAGGTAGCAAACCAATCATAACCGGCAGAGAGCCGAAAGCCAGACCGATACCTTTGTAAAACCGTCCAAAGCCAATACGAAAAAGAAAACTGCGTACATGTTCGTTGAGCAACTCCACACTAAGCGCCGAAAATCCTACTACGATAAACAGCGCACGCAAAAGCATTTCCAGACCAATGAGAAAACCAACCATACTAAACCATTGATGATTGGGTTTTCCAGAATTCCAAAACAATGCAGAAAGCAGCACAATAATCACTAACTGTGACCAAAATATGGGCTTACGTAAACGACGCAGGGCACGTCTGTAAATAAATCCGAACAGCAGCGTATAAACAGCCATAAATACAAGACCCGTAAGTTGGTAATGGATGTTTACGAGCAACAATCCGAGCGGAAGAGCCAACACATGAAAAACAAGAAGAATCAGGGAGGTCTGTTGCTTTGTGTCGATGATGAAGAACTCTTTTTTCGCCTTTTTGTTTTTGTCCCAGGCGACAGCTCCCGGTTCCGATTGTAATTTAAGTGCTTTTCGACCAATGCGATAGCCCAGCCATCCCGCAAAAGAGCCGAAAACAACATAAAACGACAACAGAAACCACAAAATCTGTACATCAGTTGCCTGACCGAGATGTAACTGTTTCAGTCCGAAGTTGATAATGTTGACATATATTTTGACAAGATTGAAGCCATAGTAAATGATAAGACTGATAATTTTATGAAATAAAGCGCTGGAAAGGCTGAGGACACCGGCTGTCATAAACGACATGAGGTTGGAACCGAACAGATAAAGTATCCCCTCAATCAATATGGCTTCCAGCATAATACCGGTCATGGGGCCAAGGATAATGGCACTGGGCGAAACCGATTTCATAAGAGCCGTAATGAGTCCGGCACGAATAATCAACCCTTTGTAAGGCCAAATCTGATAAAAGCCAATCAGTAGAATAGTTCCGTTAAAAGCCAAAATGGAGCCGGCAAACGGAATGCGTGTGTTGTGCAAAAAACTGCCTACAATAATTTCGATGGAAGCCCACAATCCGCCAATAACCGCAGCGCGCAACCAAAGTTCATCCTGTTGTAGCTGTGTGCTGCTCACAAGTTTACCTCCCCTGCTTTTTCCATATCTTCAGGCGTATTCAGATTCAAAAACAGATAATCATTGAAAAAAGGCAGATGCATGTCAATATTTACCGACTTAAACCGGATTCTTTTAAAAAACCGCATCATCTTATATTCTTTTTTACGAATGGCTTCCTCCAAATCACTCAGTACATTGGTGTTGTAGTAGGCGCTTAAAGGTTCCAGAAGAAATGTTTCGTGTGCCGGACAAACCACCTGAAAATTTTCCACTTCCTTCAGAAGAAATCTATAAACATCCGTATTCACAAAAGGTGTATCACACGAAAGAATTAGATTGTGCTGCGTTTTCGATTGTTTCAAACAGGCATGAATCCCTCCCATAGGGCCGATTCCCTGTATTTCATCGGGAACGACAGGCAGACCAAAAGCAGCGTATTTCTCCGGAAAATGATTGGCAGAGATAATTATATTTTCACAAAGAGGTTTCAGGATTTCAATGGCATAAGATACCAAACTCTTTCCCTTAAAAGCACACAGCCCTTTATCCTTTCCGAGGCGACTGCTACCGCCTCCGGCCAAAATGATCCCGGTAATTTCTTCCTTGTTGATTGCCATCCTTTAAATAAAAAGGCAAATTTATTGTTTTCCGGTTTACCGCCGGATAAATACAGCAAATTTAAATTACCTTGAACCAAAGAGCGAGGGCTTCGCTTTAAATCGAAGGGTTAGCAAGGGCTTCGCTTTGAGCGAAGCCCTTGCTCTTCTCGCTCTTTTCGCCAGAAGCCCTCGCTCTCGCCACATATCTGCGTCTTATTTTCTTTTTCTTAAATTCAGTTCTTTGGCAAAATCCGATTCAAAAAATTCAAATTTTCCGGCTTTCCCTTCTTTTCTCAAAGTTTCATCGTAAGCACGCAAATCTTTGCGCATCACCTTTGAGCTGATGGTTTTCGGAAATTCGTCCATAAACTCAATGGAGCGCGGACGTTTGTACGGAGCCATATGGTCGCGGATAAAACGAAATATCTCCAATGCCATTTTCCGGTTAGGTTGGTACTCCTGGTTAAGGACGATGAAAGCCTTGGGAACAATCCGGTCTTTCTTGTCCACCGTGGGAATGACCCCAACCTCCAGTACAGCTTGATTTTCAATTATTTCACTTTCCACTTCAAACGGACTGATACGATAATCGAGGCTTTTGAAAACGTCATCCACACGGCCAACGAAGTGTACAAATCCTTCCTTGTCCATATAAGCAGTATCACCGGTAAGATACCAGCCACCTTTGAAAATATCCTTGTTACGTTGCGAATCTTCGTAAGCTGTAAGCAGTCCCATGGGTTTCACAGGATAAATGGCGCAACAAATTTGTCCATCTTTTCCCCGTTCCACTTCATCAAGTTGTGCATTCAAAATTTTCACTTCATATCCAGGGGCTATTTTACCGATAGAGCCGGGTTTGGATTTCATACCGGGAAAAGTAGCAATCATGGCGGTGGTTTCCGTCTGGCCATAGCCTTCGCGAAGTTCGACACCCGTAAGTTCTTTGGCCATCTTACTTATTTCGGGATTTACCGGTTCGCCGGCACTGACCATCTTTTTCAGTGAAAAATTATATTTTGAAAAATCACGGCTGCCAAAAAGTTTCCAAACGCTGAGTGGGGCACACAGACTGGTAATTTTAAATTTCTCCATAGCATCCAGCACTTTATCGGGATCAAACTGGTCATATTTCAGGGTAAAGGCAGTGCACCCGGCATTCCATGGTGCAATAAAACTACTCCACAAAAATTTTGCCCATCCGGGGGAGCTGATGTTGTAATGCACATCATCAGGTTGCAGGTCAAGCCAGTACATTGTGGTAAGGTGTCCCACCGGATAGTGGTGCGGATGCATCACCAGCTTGGGTTTGGAAGTAGTTCCGGAAGTAAAAAACAGAAACAAAATATCAGATGAATAGGTAATAAAATTCGTTTCAAAATGTTCATCATAATTTTTATAGTCCCTGTAATCAACCCAGCAGGGGATGTTTTCCTTACTTTCGCAATGACAATCGGCTTCTTCAGGTTTCACACAAACAAGACCTTTCAGACGGTACAAAGCTTCTCCGGCTTCATCTACCCGGTCGATGTATTTGTTATGGGCAACCACAAATTTCACATCGCCGCGAACAATCCGGTCTGAAACATCAGCAGGCGACAGCAATGTGGAAGCAGGAATAATGGCTCCGCCGGCTTTCATAATCCCGAGAAACAGCTCATAAATTTCCACGGACGTATCCATCATAAGCATCACCCGATCGCCTTTTTCAAGACCTAAGTCATTAAGAAAATTGGCTACCTGATTTGACCTTTTCATCATTGCATCATAAGTAACAGTCTCTTCATTACCATCTACGTCGGCAAAAATCAGCGCCGGCTTTTGGTTGCCTTCGGCAATGACATCGAAGTAATCCAAAGCCCAGTTAAACTTGGTAATACGTGGCCACTGAAAGCCTTCTGCAGCCTCTTCGTAAGATTTTACGTTTAACACAAATTCTTTTAAATCGAAGAACTTTTGTGCATCATGGGTAATCTGTTTCATAGGTTAACGTTTTATTAATGAATAGTTCTTCAAAAATAGAACGGAAATTTAGTAAACCCAATTATTTTTCACTATTTTTCAGCTTCTTTGTCTGTTAGTTATTCACTAAGTGTACGCAATAACCTGTATTACAACTTATTGTATGGTTAACAATTTTTTATTTGAATATATGCAATCAGCGTGTTTGCCGTTTTGTTTGAAGGGCCTGTTACGAAATAGCTACTCCGTTTATACTCATTCTTTTACCCGCTAACTTTGTTAAAAAGCCTCGCCGCAGCTTTGCTATACCTGCATTTTTTGCTTCGCTATCGAACAAAATAATTTCGCCTGATTCAGAGAACTTATTTAGTAATAAGCCCTAAGGCAGAAACAGGCAACTGTCACCGTAACTCAAAAATCGGAAATTATTTTTCAGTGCAAAATCGTAAATTTCTTTCCAACTGTCGCCTATGAGTGCCGATACCAGTAGCAGCAAAGTACTTTTAGGTTGATGAAAATTAGTTATGAGTCCACGGGCAAACCGGAAAGTATAACCGGGCACAATCATAAGTTGTGTTTCTCCTTTCAACTCATTGGTTTTTTCGGCTTCCAGCTTTTTAATAATAATTTCCAATGCACGTTGGGGTGTAAAGTCTCCGGGAATTTCCAGCTGATACGGATCCCATTGGGAGACGCTGAAAGGATGAGTTAGATTTAATTCCAAACGCAAAGCCATCCAATACAGACTTTCCAGCGAGCGCATAGAGGTGGTTCCCACAGGAATAATATATTTTTCATCAGCGGTGTAAAGATGCTTGAGCGTGTCGATGGAAATACGAATCTGTTCGGTATGCATTTCGTGTTGGCCAATGGTTTCGGCAGATACCGGCTTAAAAGTTCCTGCACCCACATGCAAAATAAGTTTATCTCTGCCAATTCCTTTTTCGTCCAGCCGGTTCAGAATGGTTTCGGTAAAATGTAATCCGGCTGTGGGAGCTGCTACAGAACCGTTCAGGCGGGCATAGATAGTTTGGTAGCGCGTTTTATCCGATGTTTCTGCTTCGCGATGCAAATAGGGTGGCAGCGGTGTCAGTCCTGACGATTCCAAAATATCGGCAAAAGAAATGGTAGCCGGCTCCCATGAGAAAGTAATGAGAAAGGCATCCGGCAGCCGTTCTGTTTGTTCGGCAAAAAGACGAACTTGTTGCTGATTAATCTGTAAAATGGTTTCCAGCCGACCACTTTTCCAACGGCGGGCATTGCCCACAAGACATTTCCAGACTATCGGTGGTTTTTGCTGAAAAGCCAGCTGAAAATCGTTAACCGGTTCTATTGGTTCGAGACAAAAAATCTCAATATGTGCTCCGGTAGATTTTTTAAACAATAATCTGGCTTGAATAACCCGTGTTTCGTTGAAAAGGAGCAAAGAGTTATGAGGTAGCAAATCGGGAATGTCGGAGAATTTTTGTTCGTTCATCTCCCCGTTTTTCAAGAATAATAACTTCGACTGATCGCGTTGCGCTAATGGGTATTTAGCAATACGATTATCGGGCAGGGGATAATTGAAATCTTCTATTTTAATACCGGATGGATCCATGCTGCTGTTTTAAAGCGGCAAAAGTAAAGAGAAAAAGGCAGCGGACAAACAGGAGAGATTCCCATTTATCTATTTATCAATTTTTATGAGTGTCCACCTACAACAATCCGCATAATCTTAATATTCAGCACAATCCATCGCCACACCTGCCATGGCCAGAACCTGCGCCAGTAAAGAGTTGCTTTGGTAGGCATGGGAGGATAGGATTCTTCGGAATAAGCAACGGTTCTTAATTCTTGTTCTTTCATTTTGTTTTTTTTAAAAAGTTATATCAAAATCTTATTCGGGCAGCAACCACCAGAACGGATAGCCTTTGGCTTTATGTAAAAACATATAATGCATAAACCATTTCAGCCAATGACCGGCAAGGCCTGCTTCGCCAACGGTGTAACGCAAGTCACGTCCATATGTGGGGTATTTTTCCCAATCCTGCACAATGGGAAATACAGTCATGGTGGCCGCCCCCCCCTTGAAGTGATCAAAGCCGGCGGAAACAATACAAGCAGCTCCCATGCCAGCCATAGAAGCTCTGTGTCTCAATGAATTATCACCTTTTTTAATCCATTCGATAATATTATTAGCAATAATCTTTCCAATAACTCCCGAAGGCATTCCTGTTCGTGGCGGAGCAGGAAAAATGCCGGTACCGTTGGGACTGAACATCGGTTTGGAGATAGAATGCGGCGGAGCAAAAGCAATTCCGGCAGCAAAAATATTCTTGTAATCCGGGTTTTGATAAGTCGATGGCCAGTCAGCAGCTTTCCATTCCTCAAAAGGTTTTTTTGTATAATCGGCATCTACTTTCATAAAGCCGTTGGGGGCAAAAAGTACGGAAGTCATGTCCGCTCCTTTTTTATCATAAGCTTTCAATCCGGGGCCACTGAAAGCTGGAATGAGCATGGCAAAATCAAAAGTTTCTTCGTGGTCGGTACCATCTAACAATTCGTAATAAACTTTTCCGGCACTCACTTTTTTCACGCCTGCACGTTTTATCCATGTAATACCGCGTTCTTTCAGAAACGACTCGGCAAAAGTTTTGGTGGATGTAATGTAACCCCCTCTTTTGATATAAGCGCCGCCCATTCCGAAATCGCCCACTTCATACTCATTGGTAATCCATTTAAATTCGGCGAGGTGTTCCAGCTTGCGTTTGGCTATCTCATAATGCACATTTAAAATATATTCAAAGGCGGCACCCTGGCAGGTGGCGCCGGGATGACCTGTTCCAATAAGGAATTTTTGTTTTTCACCTTTTTCCATACGGGCAATAGCTTCCTGCAGCTTTTCCCAGGCTTCGGCAGCATGGCTGAACGAACAAACGGAAACTGTATTTTTACCGGGACCGAGGCCTTCTGTGGCTTCAAATTTTAATTTAGGTCCTGTGGCATTAATCAGGAAATCATAATCCACTTTTTCCGTTTTACCGATTTTATCCTGTCCGGTGTATTCAATGGAGACAAAAGGCCTTTCTGAAGTCTTATCTCCTTCCGGATGAATGGAAACGGCTTTGGCCTGCTTAAAAATAATTCCGGATTTTCGGTAGCGATTTTCTAACCGGAATTTTACCTGATTCGGGGTCATCCGGCCAACGCCAATCCAGATATTGGAAGGAATCCAATGGTAATGAAGCGTAGGAGCAACAACGATGACCTCATGCTTTTTCCCCAGTTTTTTCCTGAGCCAGGTGGAAGCAGTATGGCCGGAAATCCCGGCTCCCAATACGAGTACTTTTGCCATAATTTATATTCAGTTTAAATTAATACACGGGTACAAAGCTATGAAAAAATTTAGAATCATTATGGTTAACTAATTAACAGCCATTCCACTGCCTTTTAAACGAAATGGTTTCCGGCAAAAAACCCGGTTCATATGATTGAATCTTTTATCTTTGTATGGTAACTTCTGTATTTTATGGAAAACCAAACCACCTGTTTGAATTGCGGAGCCACATTTGATGCCCGATATGCCTATTGTCCATATTGCGGTCAGGCCAACCGGCCCAATAAAATGGATATGAAATTTGTCATTTCGGAGTTTTTCTCGGCAAATTTCAATTTAGACTCCCGATTTATTTCCACAATAAAAAGGTTATTGTTTTCGCCAGCATCACTTACACAAGATTTTCTGAAAGGGAAGCGTACACGTTACACCTCGCCTGTGCGGATTTATCTAATTATCAGCTTTATCTATTTTTTTATATTGTCGGTGGTACCGGATACGAGCCGCCAAGCGGTGAAAACCAATATTTCGGATACTAAACCACAACCGGTTTCTGTTTTAACAGAAAAAAAACAACAAAAGGAAACGCTCACACCGTTTGAACAAAGAGTCAGGCAACATACGGAGAAATTAAAAACAGAAGAAGGACAAAAAACATTTTGGTATAAAGTACGTCAATATTTTTCGATGGGAATGTGGTTATTAATGCCCCTTACTGCCCTGATATTAAACCTGTTGTTCTATAAAAACACTTTTTATTACGAGCATTTGATTTTTATCATTCATTTGCAGTCGGTTTGGTTTATCATTTCGGCTGTGTACATTTTGTTGCAGCGCGTTATTGCCTGGAAAGGGTTGTTCATTTTGGAAATTTTGCTGCTTTTGTGGGTAACCTTTTTATGGTTCAAAAGGTTTTACACAAAAAGTACATTTGGCACGATATGGAAAATGATTTTGTTTTTCTCGGCTTTTGGCGGTCTTATTTTATTATTTTTTGTAGTAATTTCGTTGGTAAGTATTTTGTATTAAGATGTTTAGGATATTCATATTTTGCACCCGTGATGGGAGCGGCAGCTCCGCCGATGGCAGGCGGATGAGGAGCAGGCGGGCAGGAGCGACCGCAGGAAGCTCCCTGAACGACGTAGCGAAACACCGCTTGCAACCGGCGGACTATAGCGGACAGCACGTACAGGTGCCCGGATAAAAAACAGGATAGATATCCGACAGGTATGGGGGTACCATGAACAAATTTGTAGTATTTTTGAATAAAATGAAATTGTATGACATTTAAAAATCATATTCCAAACAGCATCACTCTGTTAAATTTGACATCCGGTCTTATTTCGGTTTATTTTGGGGTAAAAGGTACACCGGCCGATTTGGCTATTGCCGGTATTTTTATTTTTGTGGGGGCGTTTTTTGACTTTTTCGATGGTTTTTCGGCGCGTTTGCTTCATGCCAAATCGAATATCGGACTACAACTTGATTCGTTATCCGACATGGTTACTTTCGGGGTGGCCCCTGGTTTTATACTGTATCAAATGATACTTATTAGTCATGGAAATCCGGCAGCAAAAGGCATTGATATTCTTCCGTTTTTGGCTTTAATGGTTCCATGGATGTCAGCACTGCGGCTGGCAAAATTCAATATTGACGAAACACAAACCACCTCTTTTAAAGGGTTACCTACTCCGGCACTGGCCCTGCTAATTGCCTCTCTGCCTCTTATCCGACAGAATTTGTATGCTTCACAGGATTTTTGGTATATGGTCTTTACCAATACTTATTTTCTATTAGCAACAGGTTTTTTCGGCTCATTGCTTTTGGTTTCTCACTTTCCTATGTTTTCACTGAAATTTAGCTCTTACGGCTGGAAGGAAAACAGTATCAAATATGTTTTCCTGGGTATGTCGCTGGTGCTGTTGGTTTCGTTGCAAATACTTGCCATTCCGTTTATAATTTTGTTTTATCTGTTTCTGTCGCTCATTATTTTCCTGACAGACATTCAGGGATAAAGGTAACTCAGTGTTCTTCTTTCGTTTGGAAGTCTTTTTTTCTCAGTTCAAAATTTCTTCCAAGATATACTTTCCGCACCTGTTTGTCGTTGGCAAGGTCTTCGGAAGTACCATATTTCAGCACCGAACCTTCAAAGAGCAGGTAAGCACGATCGGTAATCGAAAGTGTTTCGTGTACATTGTGGTCAGTAATCAGAATGCCGATATTCTTTGTTTTCAACCTGGCTACAATATTTTGAATGTCTTCCACTGCAATAGGATCAACTCCGGCAAATGGTTCATCCAACAAAATAAATTTGGGGTTTACAGACAACGAGCGGGCAATCTCCACACGTCGCCGTTCGCCACCTGAGAGTTGGATACCGAGACTTTTTCTAATGCGCTGCAAACCAAATTCATCCAATAAAGATTCAAGACGCTCTTTTTGTTCAGCACGCGAAAAGCTGGTAAATTCCAGAACAGCTTTTATATTATTTTCTACGCTTAACTGCCGAAAAACAGAAGCTTCCTGAGAGAGATAACCAATACCAAGTTTGGCACGTTTGTACATTGGCAATTCAGTAATCTCCATATCATCAAGAAAAACCTGTCCTTCAAAAGGTTTTATCAGCCCTGTCATCATATAAAAGGTGGTGGTTTTGCCTGCCCCGTTTGGGCCCAGCAGACCAATTATTTCTCCCTGATTAACTTCAATGGAAACTTTTTTCACCACTGTTCGCTGGTGATATTTTTTCACCAAATTTTTTGTCCAAAGTTTCATATTGCTATTTATCGTTTTTCTGTTTTTCATACAGATATTCCCAAAATTCTATGGCCCTGCGTGTATGCGGAATGACAATGGTGCCGCCCACAAGGTTGGCAATACCAAAAACCTCCATGAGTTCTTCAGTTGTAACCCCTTTGTTAAAACAGCCCTCAAGATGGTAATAAATACAGTCATCACATTTAAGCACCATGGAAGCTGTCAGCCCTAACATTTCTTTGATTTTTTCGTTTAGAGCGCCAGGGCGGTATGCGTTTGTGTCAACATTAAAAATCCGTTTAATAATTTTATTGTTGGGAGCCGATAGAATTTTCTCATTCATAGCTTCCCGATAGGCATTAAATTCGTTGGGTTTAACAGCTTTCATTACAAGATTCCCTCTTTAAGAATGTCGTGCAAATGTACAACTCCTACATATTTCTTCCCATCAAGAACGGGAAGCTGGGTAATGTTGTTTTCTTTCATAATACCAAGGGCATCCACAGCCAGCCGGTCTTTCTGTATGGTTTTCGGGTTGGCGGACATAATGTCGGCAGCGGTTAGTTTTGTCAAGTCGGTATGTTTTTCCAGCATCCGGCGTAAGTCGCCATCGGTAATAACGCCCACAAGCTTCCGGTTTTGCAAAACGGCTGTTGCCCCGAGACGTTTGGAAGATATTTCAAGAATAATATTTTCCATAGTTTCATGGATGTCAACTTTTGGAACCTGATTGTGCACAAAAAGGTCGGCAACGCGTAGGTACAACCGTTTGCCGAGAGTCCCTCCCGGATGAATTTTTGCAAAATCACCGGTGGTAAACCCACGCAATTCAAGTAAGCTCACAGCCAATGCATCGCCCATCACCAGTTGAGCGGTTGTGCTGGCGGTAGGAACCAGATTATTGGGGCAGGCTTCTTTTTCAACAGTTACGTTCAGTACTTTATCCGACTGCAAAGCAAGATAGGAATTCATATTGCCCACGATGGCAATCAGGTGGTTTCCCCGCGATTTGATGAGTGGAACCAGGACTTTTATCTCTGGTGTTTCGCCGCTTTTTGAAATAGCAACCACCACATCATTCTCTCTAACTATGCCAAGATCGCCATGGATAGCATCGGCAGCATGCATAAAAATAGCCGGAGTTCCCGTTGAGTTCAGCGTGGCAACAATTTTGGACGCAATGTGTGCGCTTTTTCCAATGCCTGTGATAATCACCCGTCCCTGTGATTTATAAATAATTTCTACCGAATCGATAAAATCCTGGTTTACAGAATTTATTAAAGCCTCAACCGCTTTACTTTCTGTGGCAATGGTTTCAAGGGCGGTGTGGCGAATTTTTTCAGATATTTTCAATTTTTTTAAAATATTTTTAACGCAGTTGTAAAATATTATTATTATATTTGTATTGGTTCAATGAAATAAACTCATCGGGATTAATCATTTTTTCAAGTAATGATTAATCGTCCAAAAGTACGATATAAATTTATATTGCCGAATGGTATGGAAAGTATAAATAATGATATATATGGCCTGAAACCTGTTTTAAAAAGCTTTTTTGGCTTCTCAAAATTTAAAGGAAATCAGGAAAATATCATCAACAACCTTATGGCTGGAAATGACAGTTTTGTTGTTATGCCCACCGGAGGAGGTAAATCTTTATGTTATCAACTACCCGCTATTGTTAAGCCGGGTACTGCCATTGTTGTTTCTCCTTTGATTGCCTTGATGAAAAATCAGGTGGACATGATCCGGAATTTCGGTTCGGAAACAGCGATAGCCCATGTTATGAATTCTTCTCTTTCCAAAACTGAGATGAATCAGGTACGTTCAGACCTGCTTTCCGGAAAAACAAAGTTGCTTTACATGGCACCAGAATCCCTTACCAAAGAAGATAACATTCAGTTTTTGAAACAAATACCCATCTCTTTTTATGCAATAGATGAAGCCCATTGTATTTCAGAATGGGGACATGATTTCAGGCCTGAGGACCGCAAGCTGAAGCCTATAATTCAGGCTATTGGCCACAAGGTTCCGATTATTGCCCTTACGGCTACCGCTACTCTGAAAGTTCAGGAGGATATTTTGAAAACGCTGGACATTGCCGATGCCAGTGTCTTTAAATCTTCTTTTGACAGGCCGAATCTGTATTATGAAATTCGTCCCAAGACAAAAGATGTCATTAAAGATATCATTAAATATATCAAAACACAGTCGGGGAAATCGGGAATTGTTTATTGCCTGAGTCGTAAAAAAGTAGTGGAGATCGCGGAAACACTCGTAGTGAACGGTATCAAAGCTGTTCCTTACCATGCAGGACTGGATGCTGCCACGAGGCGCAATAATCAGGATGGCTTCCTCATGGAAAAAGTGGATGTTATCGTAGCCACCATTGCTTTTGGAATGGGAATTGACAAGCCGGATATTCGTTTTGTCATTCATCATGATATTCCCAAAAGTATTGAAGGTTATTATCAGGAAACCGGCCGTGCAGGTCGTGATGGCGGCGAGGGCAA
>JAJRQN010000253.1 GCA_024280235.1 Bacteroidota bacterium
CAGGTCAGATAACTCCGCAGCGAGAGCAATCAAGCCGCTTTCGCCTGCTTTTTTGCGCGCAACCTCCTGCTTCCCAGTTAACTTTATTTCCTTTTTGGGCTGTTGCCGTTTTACTTTAGGCTTAGGAACTGGCTTAGGTTTAGGTTTTTCAACTTTTTTAGGTTTTGGCTTAACCGCAAGCTTAACGACGGGCTTCGGTTTATCCAAAATAAATTTGGCGATTCTATCCGGTATATCGACTTTCGCTCGACGTTCGTCCTCAGGAATTTTTATCGTGTTAAAAAACAGGCCCACTCCCATAAACAGCGTAAATATAAGCAAAGTAAACCATACGAATGGTTTGTCATGTTTATTTTTTGGCTGCCATGCAAGCGCAAGGCTTTGATACGATACGGCACTCATCAAACTTAGCCTTTTGCCTTCTGAAAGGCCGCAAATGCTATTGCAGTATAATTAGCCTGCCTACACGTTGCGAGAATTTTGCGTAACAGTTGATATGGAATATTCTCATCACCCATTATTGTAATAGCACGACCTGCTTTTTTATCTTCTGAGGTTATAAGTTGGCGCTTTGATGCTTGGAATTTTAATTCTTTTTCCAGCTCCGCAATAATTGTTTCTTTGCCTTCTAATAACTCAGAAATTACAGCAACCCGCTTACCTTGAACCAATACATCCGTTTTGGTGATTGTAATGATCAATGTCTCTTTTGGAACATTCTTCGCAACAGAGGTTGGTAATGTAATATCTTTACTGTTCGGCAGTTGTGGCGCGCCAGAACTAACCAAAAGAAAAAATACAAGTATCGTAAAAATATCCATCAATGAAACAAGATTTAAACCGCTGCGGCCATGCAGCTCTTTGAAGTGATCCATTCGTTTTGAACGGCTGGAAAGTTTTAAACTATTCACTTCTGCTCCTCGCCTTGATTATTTTCCGGCGCGTCTATTTCGGCATCTCCGATAGAAATGTTTGGGAATAACTCGATAGTCTCCACCGTCAAGACTGAAACAACATCTGCTGCACGTACACGATCCATGACGTGTATTAATGTTTTATAATTGATGGATGGCTCTAAAAGTAGTGTAATATCCTGCTCATCAGGAAAACGTGTTTTAATCTCCACTAATAAATCGGTAAACAAGTCCCACCGTGTTTCTTCCTGGCTTCGTGGAAATATTTTAATAACACCAAGGTTAGCATCACGTATATCAAAACTGTCTTCACGTAAAACCAACTCCAGCTGGAGTTCAACTTTTTCCTGAGTGTTTGTCTTCGCATCCAGAGCGGGTAAATTCAGCTCTAATACTGTCATCCGTGAAAATACAGCCGTGATGAGAAGAAAAGGAACCAATATCACCATTAAGTTCATAAAAGCCGTGATATTCAGCTCTTCCGCTTCATGAAGGTGCTTAAAAGATGATTTTTTCATTTTAAACGGCTTTTTAATCTCTAACCATCAAATTAATTGACTTGACCGCCGCTTTTTCCAAGCTGTCCACAAGCCGTGCCGTTTTTGTGACCAGATAAGAATGCGCAAGCAATAAAGGAATCGCAGCCATTAATCCAAAAGCGGTCGTATTCATAGCAACAGAGATACTGGCCGAAAGTAAATCCGCTTTTTCTGCCGGGTCAGCCTGAGCAACAGCGGTAAAAGCCTGAATCAAGCCAACGATGGTTCCAAGCAAACCCAGCAGGGTGGCCACATTGGCAAATGTCGCCAGGTAATGTGTACGCTGTACCAAGTCAGGCATAGCATCCATCATACCCTCCTCCATTGCCGCCTCAATGATTTCCCGGCGTTTATTTTCACTGTGTCGGGAAAACCCGTAATTCAAGACCAATGTAATCGGTGTTTTTACAGATTCTGTTAATTTCATAGCACGATCAAAATCCAGCGCCTTTAACATAGGAATCAATTGAAGCCAGATTTTATTTGTCACTTTGCTCGTTTTGCTTAAGTAAAAATATCGCTCCAATGCAATTGCGACACCAATAGCAAATACCCCTAAAATAGGATACATAAATGGTCCGCCTGCCTGGAATAATTTAACAATTTCCATCAAAATACCCTCTTAACTGTGTTTCGTCATGGATAGCTTACACGTAACTCAAAATATTGAAGCAATATCGAGCATATAAATATATTATCCCGCCTCATAAATAACAATTCATGACTCGATATCATGACCTTTCTTTGCCATAATCAAAAACCTTATTGATTGTCTCTATCCACATCATCGCATTCTTCTACTTTTTCAGTACCCTTGGGTAAATTTCCACAATTTTGATTATTAAGTCTCTGATCAATTTCATCCAAAAGATATTTTCGTTTTAACCTGTATTCATTCAGAGCAATTCTTTGATTTGAATAGTCTTCCGATAACTCGCGTAATTGTTTTGAAAGTTCTGGAATATTCATTATTATTTCACACCAAAATCCCGAACGACGCGAAAACCTGTATATTTATCCGCATTTCCGGAGTGGCTTGATACTGTTAAGGCAGTACACTCTTCCATCGAGGATTGGTGTGAACCACCAAGAACGACAAATTTTCGACCTTTTTCAAATGCAAATTCCCGGGCATTTCCTGCGTAGTTAACCAGCCCCCATCCATTTTGTTTGCCTGTAACGGTTTTAACCAGTGAACCACCTTTTTTAATGCCTCGCGCACTTAATTGACAATTACGATTTGGGTCAAGAATATATGGCTTTGATTTGGAGGCATATATCCATTCTTTTTTTGTTGGCAATCTGTATTTTTTCTTAGTGTTTTTACTTAACCATTTTAAATAAGCTGATATTGTCGATATTCCAACATTGGTTGCCGGCAAATCACCAGATTTATCAGTGTGCAAATCACATTTTGAAGAAACTCTGCAAAACTCATTTAATTCAGCGACTGACGTTTCATATTTTCCGATGGCAAATGCCTTGATTCCAGCGCTGGCGGGTACAACAACCAACACAGGCCCGACTCCACCACTCTGAAGTTTATCGCGACAAACAGCACGATCACCCCGCGCACCCAGGCCTGCAATTGAAAGGTTACATACATCTTTTTCTTTTATAGCAATTGCCATCAAGGCAGGGTTATCTTTAAACATATGCAGAGCGTAACGTTTTGCATCAAGCGCATGTTCAGGAAAATGTTCCCCAATAGAAACAATACACTGCGCCAATTGTGTTGATAATGTAGTTTCTAAACTCGCATATCTTTTATAATCCAGATCGCGCAGCTTATTGATAGCAATATTAAAATCGCGCATATTCAGTTTTGACGAACACTTTAATTGTTTATTAACATTGGCAAGTGCCACATTAAACAAACCGGTATTTGTTACCTTTTCGGTTAATTTATTTTCTTTCTTGTTTTCTCTTTCATTCGCCAGCCGCCTATTTCGTTCAGTGCGATTTTTATCTTGAATTTCCTTTTTTTGTATAACTTCTACCAACGCAATTTTTTCATTATCCAAAAACTGGTTATTATCTGTATAACGATAAGCATTTTCTATAAGGATAGTTGCATGAAGGTATTTAGATACTTTCACAAGTTCTTTGATTTTATTTACGTATAGCTGATAAATACCTTCTCGTATAGAGAAATACCATTCGTCAGGCTTATCTGAAAGTATTCCAAAGACACCCTGCACGTCACTCCAAAGACTTTCTTCCCACTCATTTGTAAAGCTAGGTTTAGCGATCAGTTTATCAATACTTGCCTTGTAAAGATTATAGCGTATATCAAACTCCAACTCATTCCTGATATCAGATTCCGAAACCTGGGGAGCTTGCGGTATAACAGTATTGTTTTGTAAATACATAAAATATCCCATTCCTACAACAACAAATAACAAAAATGTCACCAGCACAAATCTTGACTTTCTCTTGAATGTCAACTGCCTGTAAAATGTATCGACATATTCAATTCGGTCTTCACGTTTAAATGATAATGCTGCTTCTATCACTTTCCATTGGCGTTTGCTGATATCACTTATACGTTTTGGCTTGAGTTTTTTATTATATGCCTCATCCTCTGGCAATCGATTAAATGGGTGCTCTCCTGAAAACAATTCATATGCAACGCAACCTAATGCATATATATCGTCACGAATATCAGGCGTTTTCCCTAATAACATCTCACGGCTTGCATATGCAGGGGTTAATGCACCCAGACCACCCGCATCAAAAACAGTCTGATCTTGTTCTTTTCCAGTATGTCGGTCGATATTTGCAACCGCCCGTGCGATACCAAAATCAAATATTTTAGCTATCCCCTCAGTGGTAACAAAAACATTACCGGGCTTGAAGTCTGAATGAACAATATTCTCAGAATGCGCATGAGCCAGCGCCGAACACATTCCAGATAAAATGCCCCATACATCATCCCGTGGAAGACCTGTCGCTTGATATTGTTTAATTAGCTGATCCAAAGGCCTTCCTTCCATGTATTCCATGGTCATAAAAACAACATCGCCATCCCTGTCAAAATCATAAACTTTTACCGTATTCGGATGCGCAATACGTTGAGCCTTTCTGGATTCTCGTTGAAGGGCTATAAATGCCTCCGGGTGAGTCTTGAATTCTTCACTCAGAACTTTGATTGCCACATATGGGTCTCTGTCCTGAGCTTCGAC
>JAJRQN010000254.1 GCA_024280235.1 Bacteroidota bacterium
ATAAGTGCAAATTTTTCTGACATGAGAATATTTTTATTTTGCAAAGATGATAAATTTTCCATCCGCAAAATTAACCAGAAAGAAGATATAAAAAATCCCGACTTTGCATAAAGCCGGGATAATTATCAAACCTTATTAATCAATCGTTTAAAGAAGCTTTTCTTTTTTGAAGATGTGTCATCCGTATAGTAGCCGCTACCATATTTCCCGGAGCCGTAACCACCATAACCGTATCCATAGCCATATCCATAGCCATATCCATAACCGCCCTCCATACTGATATCGTTGATGACAATACTCATTTTCATCCCCCGTTCTTCAATATCTTTAATAAGAGCACCAAAAATCCGCTTAAAAGTAAAGTTTTGACGTACGAGGAAGATATTCACATCGGTAAAGGGCATCAGCAGAAAAGCATCAGTAACCAAACCGATTGGTGGTGTGTCAATCACAATATAATCGTATCGCTTTTTCAGTTCTTCAAAGAAAACAATATTTTGGTCGGAAGCAATCAGTTCCGCCGGATTTGGAGGGACAGGGCCTGCCATAATAATATCAAGGTGTTCAATAACTCCGGAAGGCTGAATTATATCGTCAAGGCTGTTATCTCCAATCAAATAAGAGGTGATTCCCTTATCGTTTGAAAGCTTAAAATCGTGGTAAATTTTCGGTTTACGAAGGTCGAAGCCCAACAACACAGTTTTCTTTCCGTACTGCGCATAGACACTGGCGAGATTTATGGAAACAAAAGTTTTACCGGCACTGGCCATATCGGCAGTAACCATAATAGTAACCGGCATCTTACTACGCACGAGATATTGAATATTGGTACGTAAAGAGCGAAACGACTCTGAAATACTGGATTTGGGAAATTTGGCTACTACCAACTGTGAATCTTTATTGCTATGTAACAACTGCCCGACAATAGGAAATTTGGTCAGGTTTTCCACAGTTTTACGTTCGGTAATTTTATCATTCATATAATCTTTGCCCAACACAAATCCCACAGGGAAAGCAATACCCAAAATAAGGGCTATAAGGTAATTCAGAGATTTTTTAGGAAACACCGGCTCATTGTTAACATCAGCCCGGGCCTTGTCAATAATTTCATTGTCCGGCATATTGGAAGCTTTGGTAATCTGAGCATCCGATCTTTTCTCCAGCAAGAAAGTGTAAATATTGTCCGCAAGTTGAAACTTTCTTTCGTAATTCAGTAATTCTCTTTGTGTTACAGGAAGCTCGTTAAGCCTTGACGTAATCTTATTAATCTGTCTGTTAATATCGGCGATGGCCTCATTCGAGTTCTTAATGATATTGGAAACATTTTCCACAATGGCTCTTTTCGTACTAAGAATTTGACTATTTATCGTGATAATGGTCGGACTTCTTTCCGTAGAGTAAAGTAGCGCTTCCGCCTTTCTGTTGAACAGCTCAATCAGCTGAGCAACCAGGGCATTTAGCGCAGGGTCTTCTATTCCCATTGCCGAAGGAGCAACCAAATTATTTAAGTTTGATTCGTTCTTTTTAATATAGTCTTTCAGGTTATAATAATATTGCGATTTTATCAACAATTCGGCTTTTTGCTTTTGCAAATCGCTCATATAATCAAAAACCTGTTGAGCCTGATAAGAGATATCCATGACCTCTTTTTTCTAGCGATATTTTTGCAGATTAAGTTCAGCAGACCTTAACGAATCCGAAATAATACTCAACTGCCCGTTGATAAATTTGATAGTATTTTCGGCAATCATGTTTTTCACATCGAGGTTTCTGTCGAGATACTGTTGCGTGAGCATATTCAGATAATCAACAGCTTTATTTAAGGTATGTGATTTAAGAGTCAGTTTCAAAATAGAAGCCTCACGGTTAATAGGCTCAATTTTTAACCCCATATAAGTCTTTGTCAGTGAAATGTAATCGTTAAAAACAAATTGGTAGCTTTTGTCAAAATCCTCTTCCGGGTCAAATTTATTGTTCAGGATGATTTTAAAAGAATTAAAAGGTGAATGTACCAACTCACCAAAATGGTATTTTCCTTTAAAAACCACTTTCTGGATTTCCCCTTTATCAAATTTGCGACTGGCATAGTTATACTTTTTTATCAATTCGCCTTCCGCCTCAATTTTATATTCATTCTTATTCAAAAATTTTAAATTATATTTTAAGCCTATAGCCTGAGACACAGCACTATCGAAGACTATTTCAAAGGGGGCCGTTTTATACATTTCATTGGTCATAAGACCATCTTTTTCAAAATAAGACACCTCGAAAGGCAGATGTTTTATAGCCCGATAAGACAATGAAAAAGAGCTGAGCTTTCCAATCTCATTTTGCAGATTTTGTTGTGTATTTGCCAAACCAATACCCAACAGGGCAGATGGGTCAAGTTTTGATTTATCATCTTTCACCAAAACAGTTGTATCCACCTCATACTCCGGGGTTGTGTACTTATTAAATAAAAAGGCTACAATAATAGCAACGAAAATAGAAATACCAAACAGATACCAGTGGTGGGAGAATTTAAAAAACAGCGCTTTAATATCAATATTTTCTTCCGGCTGTTGAATATTATCAAAGTTTTCCAATGTTGTTTTTGTTTAAAGTTATTTTTTAAAGAAACTAATAAGTAGCAGAGCCGTTGACAACGCACTGAATACCACACCATATGGGAAGGTGGCGAATGAGAACTGCTTACCTTTCAATGGCGGAATATAAACAATGTCGTTGGGTTTCAGGTAGAAATAAGGAGAAGACAGAACATCTTTTCTGGTCATATCCACATGAAAAACCTTTGAGCCTGTTTTGGATTGTCTGATGATTGTTACATCACTCCTTTTGGCAAAATCTGAAAGATCACCGGCCATAGAGACGGCTTCGAAAAGATTGATATTGTTTTGGTAGATTTTATATTGTCCGGGCCTTCTTACCTCACCGAGCAAGGTAATATTGAAATTGACAAGCTTTACAATAACTATTGATTCTTTTAGATAGAGGCTCAGTTTTTTTTGGATTGTATCTTTCACCTGTGCAATGGTCAGGTTTTTCACATATACATTGCCGGTGAGCGGAAACTGAATCGTACCTTTGGTAGATACCATATAGCTGTTCAGGTAAACCGAAGCATCTGAATTAACATTTTGAGCATATTGCCCTCCGCCCATCGAGTTCAGAAAAAGGTTTGTTTTTTCATCCATACTCACCACACGGATATAGAGATTATCTCCAGGCTGGACACGGTAGTTAATTTTACGTTGATTCTGAAATGCCGTCAGGGTATCGGCTTCATTTTTCGCCTGCATGTATAGTATCTTCTTTTGGGGAACACAAGATGTCAAAAACAGGCTGAGAAGACCAATCCAAAAAAGGGATTTCAAGTTAAGAAAAGGATATTTTTTCATTTAATGTAGGATTTCTATGACAAAAAGCTTCATGCGTTTACGTGAGACAAAAGTAAAGTTTTTTTAAGATTAATCAAGTTTTTCGTCCAAAATTTGCGCGGATGCTAAGTACTAATGGCTTATTTTAACACGGTTTCAATGATTTCCGGGAAAAACCGGTACTCCAATGTATGTATTTTTTTTGCAAGACTTTCGGGGGTATCAGTTATCAAAACTTCCGTCTCTGCCTGGAAAATAATCCTTCCCTCGTCGAAGTTCTCATTCACATAATGAATGGTGATGCCGCTTCTCTTCTTTCCGGCAGCGAGAACAGCTTCGTGCACGTGCATCCCATACATTCCTTTCCCGCCAAATTCAGGTAACAGTGCCGGATGAAGATTAATTATTTTTTCAGGAAACTGGCGGATAAGTTCTGTTGGTATTGTCCATAAAAACCCTGCCAACACAATAAGATCGGTATCTATTTCACGAAGATGATGCATCAGATCATCGGGCGGGGAGAAATCCTTTCTATTAAATAGTCTGACCGTAATATCCAGCTTTTTGGCTCTTTCAACAACTCCGGCCCGGGAATTATTTGTCAGTACTTCAAGAATATTGACAGTCTTGTTTCCCCGAAAATAACGGATAATATTTTCAGCATTGGTGCCGTTTCCAGAAGCAAAAAGAACAATATTCTTCTCTTTCACATGCATTTTGTAAACCTTGGTTATGCAAAAATAGTTACTTTCCTCTTGCCATTCTCAACGGCCCCAAAAGCTTTCGGTAAAAAGACACTATGCCATATTTTTAGAATAAAAATAAATCAGTCTCCTCACCTTGTTAACACACTGTTTTACAGTACCATTATCAGGTAACCAATCCTAATTCACATCTTTTTTTTGGTTTTTATTTCATTAATGCATTACTTTGCACCCTGTTTAACTAAAAAAAATTAATCATATGTCAGACGTACGTTCAAAAGTTGTCAGCATTATTGTTGACAAATTAGGAGTAGAAGAAAGTGAAGTTACCAACGAAGCAAGTTTTACAAACGATTTGGGAGCTGATTCACTTGATACGGTTGAATTAATCATGGAATTTGAAAAAGAATTTAACCTTTCTATTCCTGACGAAGAAGCAGAAAAAATTGAAACAGTGGGTGATGCTGTTAAGTACATAGAAAGTCACCAGTAATAAAAGGAGAAAAGTTTTTATGCAGTTAAAGCGAGTTGTTGTTACAGGTATTGGCGCAATTACTCCTGTTGGAAATACTGCAAATGCGTATTGGGAATCGTTGCTGCAAGGAAAAAGCAGTGCGGTTCCTATTACGCATTTTGATGCATCAAAGTTTAAAACCCGGTTCGCTTGTGAGGTAAAAAATTTTGATTCTACGCAGTTCTTTAACAGAAAAGAAGCGCGAAAATACGATCGTTATGCACAATTTGGTCTCGTAGCAGCTACCGAAGCGGTAGAAGATGCCGGCCTTTTGGATGAGGGTATCGACAGAAACCGTGTCGGTGTTATATGGGCATCGGGGATTGGTGGTATCCAAAGCTTTCACAACGAAGTGGAAAACTTTGTAAAAGGTGATGGAACACCACGTTACAATCCGTTTTTTATTCCTAAAATGATTGCTGACATTGCCGCAGGTCACATATCCATAAAATTTGGATTCAGAGGACCTAATTTTGCGACAGTTTCTGCTTGTGCCTCCTCAGCTAATGCGCTGGCCGATGCTTTTAACTATATCCGTCTCGGAAAAGCCGATGCTTTCATTGCCGGTGGTTCGGAAGCCGCCATTACACAGGATGGCGTTGGCGGATTTAATGGCCTGCACGCTATCTCAACCCGCAATGATGATCCTTTAACAGCCTCAAGACCATTCGACAAAGATCGCGATGGTTTTGTCATTGGCGAAGGCGGCGGAGGATTGGTATTTGAAGAATTGGAACACGCCCTGAAACGCGGCGCTAAAATATATGGCGAGGTGGCCGGTACCGGATTGTCCGGTGACGCTTATCACATGACCGCTCCGCATCCGGAAGGATTAGGTGCTTTCCTATGTATGCAGGATGCATTAAATGATTCTGGCTTGCAACTAAAAGACATTCACCACATTAACACACACGGAACCTCAACTCCCGTGGGAGATATTGTGGAGCCTAAAGCCATTGGAAGACTCTTTGGCGACGAAGCCTATAAGATTAATATTAACTCTACTAAATCGATGACCGGCCATTTGTTGGGAGGCGCAGGCGCCATTGAAGCTATTGCAACTTTGCTTGCTGTAAAATACGACATTGTGCCGCCTACAATCAATCATTTTACGGATGACCCGCAAATAGACAGCAGGTTGAATTTTACTTTTGGTCAGGCTGTAGAAAGAGAAGTCAATGCTGCATTAAGCAATACTTTTGGTTTTGGCGGACACAACGCTTCCATCATTTTTAAGAAATTTAAAAAGTAAGACGCATCTTGTCTCTTCGTAATTTTCTAAGAACTTATTTTTCTTCCAACAGGGAGATGCGACAAGCTATAAAAAATATTTTCGGATTTTATCCCGGGAATATCTTCTTGTATAAACAGGCTTTTCGTCATAGATCTGCCAGCTTGCATCACAAAAGTGGTTCGCGTATTAACAACGAGCGTTTGGAATATCTCGGAGATGCCGTTCTTGGCGTAGTGGTAGCCGACTACCTTTTCAGGCGATTCCCGTTTGAGAACGAAGGATTCCTTACCGAAATGCGTTCTAAAATTGTGAGTCGTTCTTCTCTGAATAAACTTTCCAATAAGCTGGGGCTGAAAGATTTTATGCATTTCTCCAATGCTGACGTACGCCAAATGAAGTCGGTGGGCGGTGATGCCTTCGAAGCTTGTGTCGGCGCTCTGTATCTTGACAAGGGATATCATTTTACCCGAAAAATTATTATAAAAAGAATCGTTGAAGTTCATTTTGATCTGGAACAACTGGTACAATCGGAGATTAGTTATAAAAGTAAGATCATTGAATGGGCGCAAAAAACCAAGAAGGATTACCGCTTTCAGGTACTCAGCGAAAATACGGTCAATAACAGAAAACAGTTTAAAGTAGCGGCCATAATTGAAGATAAAATGATAGCCGAAGCCTTTGGCTATACCATAAAAGGCGCTGAAAATCTCGCTGCTGAAAAAGCATGGAACCTTCTTTCCGTTAATTGAAGATACTTCACATAGATTATTGATATCCAACAAGTCCCATCCTTCTCACGGCGATTTTGGCTACTGTTTTTCCCAAAACCATTTAACTCACGGCATTTATTCTTAATTTTGAAAAAAATCTTACATGACTAAAAAACGCTATCTTGAAGGTAACTTTTTTGAAGGTTACTCCCTTCTTGGCCTTGTATGCGGACTTCCTGATTTTCGTGTTACACATTTTATTAACCAATATGGCAGCTTTGATTTTAAGAAATACCGGAATTTCTCTTTGTCGCAGGAAAACGAAACTTCTTTTTCGTGGTATTATTTCAGCTACGAGGAACTCAGACATGACTATTACCTGATACAAAACAAAGCAGATACCGCAATGTTAATGCCTGAATTGCGCGACTTTGATTATTTGCTGCTGATGTACGGAAATATAACAGCACAATACATAGATCAGCTCATAACCTCTTTGCGAAAGATTCCTTATGTTACAGCTGTGTTTGAATTAAATCTGAACAAATTGAAAAATGGCGATTTGTTTATCGAAAAAAATGAACTCCATTCTGTTAAGCAGAGAGACGCAATAATTTAGCCCTCAAGAAGTTATTAACTAAAACACCAGCTAATGAGCAAAGCAGACAAACTCTCTGACTACGGTAAATATTACGATGAAAGTACTTTCCCCACCAAATTGAAAAAATTGATTTTCAAGCTAAGCGATTGTAACGAAATCGGGCTGATAGTTGCGTCTGTTATGGGTTATCTCATGTCGGTCGTTATGTATAGAGAAGATACTCAGTTTAATTAATTGTCTGAAGAATAAAAAAATTGTATATTTGTAATATGGATATGTTTGAGAAAAATATAAAGAAATTAACGGAATTATGTAACAAATACCGTGTTTTGAGATTGTATGTATTTGGTTCGGCAATGAGCGAAAAATTTAGAAACGATAGTGATATTGATTTTCTTGTAACGTTTGGCTCCGTTGAATTAAACGACTATGCCGACAATTACTTTGATTTCAAATTTTCATTAGAAGATTTATTTAATAGAAAAATTGACTTGCTTGAAGAAAAAACAATAAAAAATCCATTTCTAAAACAATCTATTGACACTTCAAAAGAACTAATATATGGATAATGAAATCCAGACATGGTTATTTGATATAAATTCAGCAATTTCAGAAATAGATGATTTTTTTGAAGGAGAGATTAAAATCTTTGAGAATTACCGGCAGGATATCAAAACAAAACGTGCAGTCGAAAGAAATATAGAAATAATTGGAGAAGCAGTAAAAAGAATGCTTGATAAAAATAGTGATATTGAACTAACAAACGCAAGAAAGATCGTTGATGCAAGAAACAGAATAATACATGGTTATGATACAATTTCAGACGATGTGATTTGGGGAATAATAATCAGACATCTGCCTAAATTGAAAACTGAAGTTAAAGAACTATTGAATAAATAATACAAAAGTCTAACAAAACTTCGAAGTACATGGACAATAGCATCCGTGAAAAGGCCGAAGAAAAACTAAAAAGGTGGATGACCAGCGATAAAAAAGATTAGGATGCTGAAAATTTTCTCACTGAAGTTTAATGTTGCAAGATTTTTTTCAGCGCTTCCGCAAAACCGTTGATGTCCTCTTCGGTAGTGTCCCACGAACACATCAGCCGTACCTCCGAAGTATTTTCATCCCAGATATGAAAAAAGTAATGTTGCTGTATTCGGGGGATAATTTCCGGCGGGATGCTGACAAACACACCGTTGGCATCCACGCTGCGGGCGATATTTAACTGCGGAAACAATCTCAAACTTTTTTCGAGCAGCCTGGCCATACGATTAGCAGTTTGGGCATTTTTCTTCCACAAATCACGGGTGAGGTATCGGTCAAATTGTGCGGAAATAAACCGCATTTTCGAGTGCAGTTGCATCCCCTGTTTGCGTGTATATTCAAAATCTTTTGCCAGATTTTTATCAAAGAACACGACACTTTCTCCGAACATGAGGCCGTTTTTGGTACCACCTAATGAAAGCACATCCACACCGACATCGGTCGTAAGTTCGCGAAAAGTAACACCAAGAGCAACGGCTGCATTGCTGATGCGGGCGCCATCCATGTGCAGCAGCATGTTGTGACTGTGGGCAAAATCTGTTAGCCCTTTTATCTCTCCGGGTGTGTAAACCGTCCCTTTTTCCGTAACCTCCGAAATAGAGATTATCCGTGGCTGTACATGATGCTGAAAGCCGATGCTATGCAAAAAAGGCTCTATCTGTCCTGTTCTGATTTTCCCATCTTCTGTTTCTATTTCCAGTATTTTTGAACCACCGAAATTTTCCGGTGCGCCACATTCATCCTCATTCATGTGGGCGCTTTTTGCCGAAACAATGGCCTGATACGAACGCAAAACATGGCTTGTTGCCAACACATTGGCAGCCGTGCCGTTGTAAACGAAAAAAACAGAAATATCATCTCCGAAAAGTGTCTTGAATTTCTTAATGGCATCCCGGGTGTAAAAATCATTTTCTTCACCATAAGCTTCCACATGACCTGCATTGGCCTGTTGCAATGCAATCATCACTTCGGGACAAACTCCCGACCAGTTGTCGCTGGCAAATGATTTGTTCAATTTTTTCATGACGGTTATTCTTTTTTCATTTTTTGAATGGCGATTTCCTGCTTCATCTCCCTCGTACTCAGCAAGCCACAGGCAGCATCAATATCCTGTCCGCGCGAAGCCCTGATGGTAGTGATAATTCCTTTGGCGTTCAATGCTTCTTTGAACTTCAAGAGACGTGTTTCATCCGTCCCTTCCAGCGGCGTTCCCGGAATGGGATGAAACCGGATGAGGTTTATGCGGCAGTAAAGGCCATTGAGAATTCGGGCCAGCTCGTTCACATGCCGTGGCGTATCGTTAAGCCCATGAAACACAATGTACTCAAATGATACACGCCGTTGCCGGCTAAAGTTGTGCTTTTTCAATTCTGAGATAATGTCTTGTATGGAGTATTTTTGGCTTATGGGCATAAGCATCCGGCGCTCATTCTCGAAAGGTGTATGCAGGCTTACCGCAAGGTGACAACTGCTGTTTTCCAGAAAATGGCGCATGGCAGGGATAACACCAATGGTACTAACCGTTATTTTCCGCGGGCTGCGGGCAAAACCCCAGTCTGCTGTCAGTATTTCAAGACTTTGCATCACTGCCTCCATGTTGTCCATGGGTTCTCCCATGCCCATATAAACCAGATTGGTAACAGTTTTCTGTTCAGGAAGGCTGCGGATTTGGTTTAAAATTTCTCCGGCAGTCAGGTTGGACGAAAACCCCTGTTTGCCTGTCATGCAAAACAGACAACCCATTTTGCAACCCACCTGTGAAGAAAGACAAAGGGTAGCGCGTTTGTTTTCGGGAATATAAGCCGATTCGATGTAACCGTGGTCTCCGGCTTTGAAAAGATATTTCTTTGTACCATCCGTTGATGTCTGCACGTTTACCGGCTCTTGTAAGCCAAAAGTATAATTCCCGGCAAGGCTGACCTTCAGCTTTTTAGAAAGATTGCTCATATCCTCTATTTTGCGGATGTCTTTTTTATAAAGCCAATCGGTAATCTGTGTAGCGACAAACCGGGGGGCACCCAGTTGGTTTGTAATTTCCTGAAGTTGAGAAAGCGTCTTTCCGAAAAGAGGTTCCAGTGTCATTCACGTTAAATTTATATCCGACAAAATTACAAAAAGCAGCGGGATGGCTCCACCTTCTGAAAGGCTGGAAAAAATATAGGGGACTTCTTAAAATTCCTTCCTTTCAAGAAACAAATGAGATGAACAAGATGCAAGGAATAAATTTTTCTGAATAACCGTAGCTATTGAGAAAGATTTTAACGCCGTCAGATTGTTTATCTCATTTGTTCCCATAGGGTTTCCTGAGCTTCTCATATACTTCTTCAAATTTTCCTGCATTATCCTGATAGTGCATCAGAAATTTTCATCGTCTATAAAAAACTCTGAAAATATTGATGCGAAGTAATCTTTAGAAGTCCCCTATATCACAAAAAAACCATTCTCTAAATATTCTTACTTTTGCACTTTCATTAACATTCTTTACCAAATAAAAGAAGTTTTTTCTTCGATGCCCCATTCTTTAAAAATAACTCAGGTATTTTTTCTCGCCATGATAAAGTACTTTTATGCTCCGTTGTACGGTGTGGCTATCGGAATGGGATTTTGGGAGAATTTTATTGCCCTGATTACCGGGGGAACGCTGGCTTTTACCATTTATTATTACTTTTCGGATCTTGTCATCGTCTATTCGCGGTATTTCAGCCCTTATGTTGTAAAAACGTTTCCGGTACGTTGGCAACGGGCAGCAAAAAGGCGTAAAGTACGCCGGAGGATAAAAAGAAGGAATAAGCGAAAATTTACCTGGTCAAATAAATTTATGGTCAAATTACGCCGCGGTTACGGAATGTGGGGAATTATCCTGCTCACACCGGTTTTGTTGTCTCTGCCCATTGGTGCTTTTTTACTCCGAAAATACTATCGTGAAAACAAACTTTCTTTTCCATTTATGATTGCTTCTATTGTGTTAGAGGGACTGATGCTTTGTGTTATTTATTGGAGCATTGCAAACGCATAAAATCTAAGGAATTGATTTCTCAATTGATAGCAAATGTAAAAGCAAATGAAAAACCGGTAAATCGCCCCATGTCTCTTCCAACAATATCAATGGGGGTATAAAATACAATAATGAATGATTTTCCTGTTTCAATAGTAACTC
>JAJRQN010000255.1 GCA_024280235.1 Bacteroidota bacterium
ACCGGAAATATGCACATTCTTTTCGAAGTGCTCAACGGCAGGGAAGTGGTACAACGACAATGGCTTTCGCCGGGCAGGAAGCTGATGAAACCGGAAATTCCGGTCGCGAATTCTTTTCGTGGCAACTTTGTCGTTCGCCTGCTCGCCGTACACAATAACAGGTTCTTCTCGTGGACAAAAACCGTTCAGGTTCCTTTCTCAAATAAAAAACTTGCTATTAGTCTGCAAACCAACCGCAATTTCCTGAAGCCCGGAGAAAAAGAGCAATGGACGGTTCGGATAAAATCAGCTTTCGGGAAAGGCCGGCACGCCTTTTTGCTGGCCGGAATGTATGATGCTTCGTTGGATGTTTATGCAGCAAATCGATGGAAAATGTTTCCTTATCACAGTAAAGTTGCAGGAGCAGCCTGGCGCTCCTATCTGTTTATGGCTAACTATAATCGCACACTATTCAGGGAACCTTTCAGAGGACTTCCGGAAACTACACTTTCGTATCCGAAGGTGGACTGGTTTGGCTATCCTCTGTTTTCGAGAGGAAATTCTTTTGCCGTTATGGCAAGGGGCGGTCTAAAAGTGATGCCTGTTGCTGCTGCACATGCAGAAATACAGCAAGCGTCATTAGCGGAGAAAGAAGCACCGGCACGGTCAGTTTCCGCTGTTTTGCCTGCCGAAAAGAAAAAGCTTCCCGTACCGCTGCGCACCAATTTTAACGAAACCGCCTTTTTCTTTCCAAACCTTGTTACGGACAGCAGCGGAAATGTGCAGTTCAGTTTCACTACTCCCGATGCGTTAACGCAATGGAAATTTATGGCGTTGGCTTATACCAAAGATATGAAAACAGGTAGTTTTGTCCGGGAATTTACTGCCCGAAAGGAACTTATGGTTATTCCCAATCTACCACGTTTTGTGCGTCAGGGAGACCGGCTAATTTTCTCTGCAAGGCTATCCAATTTATCGGACAAAACGCTTCCAGTAAAGGTAAACATTGAATTTTTCAATCCTAAAAACGGCAAAAAGCTGAATTTGTTTCTTTCTCGCAAAGTTATACAGCGTCGTGTGGATATGCCGCCGGGGAAAAATGCTCTTGTATCGTGGATGATACATATTCCACAGGATATTTCGTTTCTTGCTTACCGCATAAAAGCCGTTTCCGGCGAGGTGTCCGATGGTGAAGAACGCATGATTCCGGTGCTGACCAACCGCCAACTAATTACGGAGAGTATGCCCATGTTTGTCAATGGAAACCGGCAGAAAACTTTTGTTTTTCATCATTTTCTGAATGACACATCCGCTACCCGGCAAAATTTCCGCTACACACTCACTTTTACTTCACATCCTGCGTGGTATGCAGTGCAGGCATTGCCTTATCTGAGCAGACCGAAATACGAAAGTGCGGAGAACATATTTTATCGTTTTTATGCCCATGCCCTTGCGGGGAAATTGCTCAAAACCTATCCCCGCATTCAACAGGTTTTCCGGCAATGGAAACAACATAGTCCGGAAGCTTTTCTGTCGGCATTACAAAAAGATAAGGAGCTGAAAAACATTGTCCTGCAGGCTACTCCATGGGTTCTGGATGCCCAAAGCGAAACGGAACAGAAGCACCGTATTGCCTTGTTTTTTGATTTGAACCAAATGCAGCAGAAACAGCGATCGGCTTTGAACAGGTTGCAGGCGGCACAACAGCCTTCCGGTGCATGGTCGTGGTTTTCGGGTATGCCGGCCGATTTTTTCACATCAGAAAATATTTTGTCAGGGATGGCCGACCTGATTCAAATGAAAGCCGTTGACCTGAAACAACAGCCGGCTTTGAAAATGATGGTGCAAAAGGGACTCGGATATCTTGACAACGAGATGATACTGAAGTACAACCGGTTAATAAAACTTTATCCGAAATCTATTAATAAAAACCACCTTACTCCGGAGCAAATTCGCTATTGCTATCTGCGGTCGCGATTTTCGACAACTCTTCCCCTCGGCAAAAAGGCACAAAAGGCATTTGACTATTTCATCGGACAAATCAAACGTTACTGGCCGGGGTTAAATAATAATCAGCAAGCACTTTCGGCTATGACACTGAACAGAGTAGGATGGACAAATCAGGCAGAAGCCATTATCAGGGCGCTGAATGAGAAGTCGTTGCTGAACAAAGAAAACGGGATGTACTGGCGGAGCATTAATCGCTTTTACACAAATACATCCGCCATCTCTACGGAAGTGAATATCATGAAAGCTTTTGTGGAGGTGATGAACGACACGCACGCTGCCGAAAAAATGAAGACGTGGCTGTTGATGCAAAAGCAAGCCAACCGGTGGCCGGGAACAAAGGCCACAGCTGATGCGGTGTATGCGCTGCTTATGAATGGAAGTCAATGGCTTACAGAAACAAAACCGGTAACGGTAACCTTTGGCAACGGTAAAAAGCTGTCTGTTTCAGATTTGCATCGTGTAGCCGGGAGCGGTTATATTAAAAAGGTGTGGACAGATGATAAAATAAGTCCGGCGCTGGGAAAAGTTACGGTAAATAATCCCAACAAAGGAATGGCCTATGGCGCCGCTTACCTGCAATATTTTGAAAATATTAATAAGGTAAACCGGCAATCGACAGATGTGTTCATTGAAAAATCACTTTTCCGGGAAGTTATTACGCCGAAAGGGGACAAGTGGGTTAGTATTTCAGAAAACAAGCCGCTGGAAACCGGTGATCGTGTGATGGTTCGCCTGCTCATTCGTTCGACACGCGCAGTAGATTTCATTCAGGTGCAGGACATGCGGGCAGCAGCTTTCGAGCCGGAGAAACTACTTTCGGGTTACGAAAGAAAAGGCGGCTTAAGTTATTATGAAGAGATAAAAGATGCGACCACAAATTTCTTTATCCGTCATTTGCCCAAAAGTACTTTTGTACTGGAATATCCGCTGTTGGTTACCCAAAAAGGTACTTTCTCAGACGGAATTGCCCGTATTCAGAGTTTATATCTGCCTTCGTTTGCAGCACATTCATCGGGTGGCAAAATAAAAGTGCAATAAAACGCGTTCTTTAATTTGGAAAAGGGAATGCTCGTTTATCCAGTAAATTAAAAGTGTGTTTGTTAGGAACAATTTACCGCTTTTTGTATTAGTTTTGCAGAAAATAATCATAAAGTCATGGAAGAACAGAAAAAAGTGTTGAACAACAACAAAAAAAAGCCAGCAGTCTGGATGTTAGTGTTAATTGCTATTCTTGTTGTGGTAGTCGTCGGATTGGCCTTCTGGGCCATCGGGTCAATGGATGAGATACATAAGGAAAAAGTGGAAAAAGAGGTACAGCGTACCGAATTTAAGGCACAGTTGGATTCACTTATGGCAATTCATAACCAAATTAAAGCAGAATATGGGCAACTGTCTGATTCGCTAGCCATGAAAGACAGTGTAATCCAGGCAAAGGCTGTGGAAATTAAAAAGCTGATGAATACCCGTTGGGAGTATTATAAGATTAAAAAGAAACTCAGCAGTTTGCAGAAAATTGCTCAGGGCTATGTGCTGCAGATGGATTCATTGTACAACGTAAATCATGCATTGACAAAAGAAAATCATCAGATAAAAGAGGTTCTTCAACAGGAGAAACAAAGAAATGCCCGGTTGCTAACAGAAAAGCAGGAGCTTAGCGGTAAAGTGGAACAGGCAAGTATCTTGCGTACTTACAATTACAAAGTAGAAGCGGTTCATGTTACCGGTGCGGGACGTGAGCGAAAAACTGATAAGGTGAGAAGAGTAAGCAGGATTAAGATATGTTTTACCGTTGCACAAAATAATATTGCAAAGTCAGGTGTACGAACAATATATGCACGTATTGCCAAACCAAACAAGAAGATTCTTGTGGTAAGCGACAACGAAAAATATTCGTTTGTATTCAACGGTAAAAGGTTGCAATACACGGCGAAAAAAGAGATTAATTACCAAAATCAATCTGTGGATATTTGTATGTCGTGGTCGCGTCGCAAAACACAGGAGCTGAAACCGGGACTATATCATGTGGATGTCTTTGAAGGAAACAACACCATTGGACAGGCTACGTTAACTTTGCGGTAACAACAATAAAATTTCAAAATAAAAAAGCCTGCTTTCTCAGCAGGCTTTTTTATTTTCTGCTGCAAGCGCCCACGCTTACAGAATCAAATTTGTTATTATTCCCCCAGTGTAGCTACCATAATAGCTTTGATGGTGTGCAAGCGGTTTTCGGCTTCATCAAAAACTACCGAATGTTCCGACTCAAAAACTTCGTCGGTTACTTCCATGGCTTCGAGGCCGTATTTTTCATAGATTTCTTTTCCGACAACCGTCTCCGTATTGTGGAACGAGGGCAGGCAGTGCAGGAATTTTACCTTGGGGTTGCCGGTTTTTTTAACCATATCCATGTTTACCTGATAAGGTAGCAACTTGTCAATGCGTTCCTGCCATACATCATCAGGCTCGCCCATGGAAACCCAAACATCAGTATAGAGGAAATCCACGTCTTTCACACCATCATCCACACTTTCGGTAAGGGTGATGATGGCACCTGTTTCTTTCGCAATTTCACGGCAGGTTTCCACCAGTTTCTCTTCAGGCCAGTATTTCTTTGGTGCTACGGCGCGGAAATCCATTCCCATTTTGGCTGCACCAACCATCAACTCGTTACCCATATTGTTGCGCGCATCACCGCAATAGGCAAAAGCTACTTTGTGGAGCGGTTTGTCCACATATTCCATCATGGTGAGGAAGTCGGCCATAACCTGTGTGGGATGAAATTCGGTAGTCAGACCGTTCCACACCGGTACGCCGGCATATTTACCCAACTCTTCCACAATTTCCTGACCGAAACCGCGATATTCAATTCCTTCATACATGCGACCCAACACGCGGGCGGTATCTTTCATGGTCTCTTTTTTGCCCATTTGCGAACCGGTTGGGCCGAGGTAGGTTATGTGGGCGCCCTGGTCGTAAGCCGCAGTTTGGAAAGCGCATCGAGTGCGCGTGGAGGCCTTCTCAAAAATCAAAGCAATATTTTTTCCTTTCAGTTTTTGTTGTTCTGTGCCGGCGTATTTTGCCTTTTTCAAATCGGCAGCTAAATCCAGCATAAATTTCATCTCTTTCGGTGTAAAATCCAGAAGTTTCAAAAAATTCCGGTTTCTAATATTAAAAGCCATAATATTTTGTTTTTAAACGGTTTGTAAATTCATTTTCGGCGTATAAAGCCGGAACAAAAGTAGGAAAAATCGGATTGGAAATGAGTATGAAAATAAAAATCATTTTCCCGGGAAAAAGGGTTGTTGGAACGGATTTCAACTTTGGACTGAAGTCCAAAGCTTATAAATTGAGTCGTCCCTGACGGGACTGTGTTCCTTCGCTCTTTCAGACTTCACCTTTGCTCTTTCGGATTTGCAATCCGAAAGTATTGAAAATAAGTATTTTAAATTCTTAAAACCATTTTGGCTGTACTTTCCGGAAAGATTGTTTCTCTCGTGTGAGCGGGGATTGCAAAGAGGCAGTTGTATTTCCAATACAAGAAGAATGTCAAAATCCTTTCAAAATCCAATAATTTTTCTTCCCTTTGCAGAAAAATTCAAAGCTATGAAGATAAAAATGTCTCTTTTGGTCATGCTGTCGGTGGTACTGTTTTCGTGTTCTTCGGTACAACAGCAAAAGCCGGTTTACAAACCTGCTGACAATGTGTTGCTTATGGCAACCTTTTACAATTATTATGCTGCCGAATATCAGGCGTTGTGCTATCAGGCATACAATGTGGCCAAAGTGCGCGTAGCACAGTTGCGTAAAGAATTTCCCAAAAAGAAAAATATGGCGGTAGTTCTCGATATTGATGAGACTGTTTTGAACAACAGCCCTTATCAGGCACTTACTATTGAAAAAAACAGCCATTTTCCCAAATGCTGGGATGCATGGGTACGTGAGGCTGCTGCCAAACCAATACCGGGAGCAATTTCTTTTTTGAAATATGCCGATTCGCTCGGGTTTCATATTTTTTATGTTACCAACCGTAGCGAAAAGTTAAAAGCGGCTACTTTGAAAGACTTACAGAAGTTTGACTTCCCGCAAGCCGACAGCCTGCATGTTTATCTGAAAACAACCACAAGTAACAAGGAACCTCGCCGGCAGGAGATTTCCAAAGAGTATGATATTGTTCTACTTGCCGGTGATAATCTTGGTGATCTTTATGAAGCTTCCGGAAAATATCCGCAACGCAACCAAAAAGTGAAAGCGTTGCGAAATGATTTCGGAATGAAATACATCGTTCTTCCTAATCCTATGTACGGAACATGGCCCGCCGCATTAAAACTTTACAGCAAAAATGCACCCATCGATTCACTGCTGAAAGTGATGACCAAAAGTTTTGGGAAAGCCTGTCGGTAAAAGATAATTTCCTTTATTTTTTAGGGTAAAACCATTTAAAAATTCTTCGGAAAGAATTTAATTTCCTTCGGAAACTATTTTTGTAAAAATAGTTTCCGAAGTTTATTTTTTTATATTTTTGCAGCCTCAATTAAGAAGAAGAGAGGTTATGAAGATGAAAAAAATAAGTTTTTTACTTTTCCTGCTTTTGGCCGGGGGGGGTATTATAAATGCACAGGTAACGGATACTTTGTCCCAGCTTCCGCACAAGGTGAAGTATTTCACGCTAAAGCAGGCCGTGGATTATTCCATGATTCATAATTATGGTGTTATCAATTCGGGGAAAGATTTGGAAATTGCCAAGCAGAAAATCAAAGAATCGCTGGCACAGGGACTTCCTCAGATAAATGCGGCCATCAATTATCAGGATAATATTGCGCGGCCTGTTTTTATTTTGCCCGGAGAGGTGGCAGGAAAACCCGGTGAAGGTATCCCGGTTCAGTTTGGTACAGAATATAGTGGCGGGCTTAGTGGCAATTTGAAACAACTTATCTTCGATGGACGCTATTTTATTGGTTTGAAAGCTGCAAAAGTATCACTGGAACGAACTGACAAACAGTTTTTCAAAAATAAACTCGCAGTGAAAGAGCAGGTTTCCGATGCTTACTTTAATGTATTGTCTGCTGCTGAGAGCCTGCGTATCATTGATTCCACACTTCGTATTACCAAAAAACTTGCTAATGAAACAGAACAGATATACAAAGCCGGTATGGCTGAGGATGTGGATGTGGATCAGTTGAATTTGCTGGTAGCCAATCTTCAGGCTTCCAATACTTTTCTGAGAAACCAATATGCTATTGCGCAGGCTTTTCTAAAATTCTATCTTGGTTTGGGCGAAAAAGACAGTATTGTCTTGACGCAGACTATTTCTGAACTCATCCGGCAAAAGACACATGATCCTATTTTGCTCCAATCGTTTAATATTAATGATAATGTTGATTTTCAGGAGGTTGTGAAAGCAAAAGAGATTCGTGATTTACAAGTAAAATTAGCCAAAGCAGCTTATATTCCTTCTATTAATGCTATTATGAACTATCAGACACAGGCACAGCGTAATGTGTGGAATTTCTTTGAACCAGGCCATAAATGGTTTCAAAGTGCTTCTTATGGTGTTACTATGAGCATTCCCATTTTGTCGAGTGGCGAACGGGCTGCCAAACTGAAACAAGCTAAGATTGCCTATGAGCAGGCTCAGGTTTTGACGCGACAAACAGCTTCACAACTGAGTATTCAGTATCAGACAATCAAAAATGATTATACGAATGCCCTGAGTCTGTATAGAAATAAACTGACTAACCGCAAAGTGGCGGAGAAAATTTACCGAAAAACGACCGAAAAATACACCCACGGCATGGCTTCCAGCCTCGATTTATTAAACACGCACAACCAGTTTCTTAATGCGGAAAGCGATTATATCACTGCCGGTTTGAATCTTTTGAAATCGGCCGAAAAACTCGAAATACTCTTAACCAAAGCACAGTAGTTATGAATGAAAAAGACAAAGACATCATCCGTAAGGTGGCACTGCTTTATAATAAATATGGTATTAAAAGTGTTACTATGGATGATATTGCCCATGAAATTGGTATTTCTAAAAAAACATTGTATGAACATTTTTCTGACAAATTGCATCTCGTAAATGCGGTGGTTGAGCAGGAAATTATTTTTAATGACCTCCGGTTACGCCAACAAACAGACGGTTTGCATAATGCCGTACAGGAAATGTTCAAAATTTTTCATTTTCATCTTCAAATGTTACAGGAATACAATCCTTCCCTCGAATTTGACCTGAAAAAATATTATCCCGAAATTTACATTAAACTCAAAAGAATAAAACGGGAAAAAATCAGGGAAAATACCATGAAAAACCTTAAGAAAGGGAAACAGGAAGGCTTTTACCGCAAAGAACTTAACGAAGAAATTATCACCAAACTCACTGTATTGCGTATTGAGAGCATGTCCGAAAGTGATCTCTTCAGCCAGGAAGAACTCTATTCTCATGAATTCTCAAAAGAGATGTTTATGTACCATTTGCATGGCATTCTTTCTCCGAAAGGAATCGAATATTTAAATAATAATCATGAACAATTAAATTTGACAAAGTAATATGAAAAATCTCACTCTTTTTCTCGTAACCCTGCTTTTCCTCATGACTTCGTGCGGAAACGAGAATACCCCAAAAGCAGAACAACAAATTATCACTTACCAAAAACAGGTGGTAGCCATCAATAAAAAAATTGACCGGATACAGCAAAAAATCAATAAAAAAAACAAAAACAAGGAGTCAACCTCCGGACGGAAAATAACGGTAAATATACGTAAGCTGCAACCAACGGTTTTTAACCACTACTTCGATGCTTCCGCCGAAATTGAAAGTGTACATGAAGCTTATATAAGTCCGGAAGTAAGCGGGCAAATTGACAAAATATTTGTGAAAGAGGGAGATCGTGTTAAAAAAGGTCAGCTGCTGGCGCAGCTCAATTCCGATATTATGCAGGACAATATCCGTGAGCTGAAAACTTCGCTGGAGATGGCATCTTATACTTACAAAAAACAAAAGTCGCTCTGGGCAAAGAATATAGGATCCGAATTACAGTATCTTCAGGCTAAAACAAATTTTGAAAGTCTGCAAAACAAACTCAAGACCTTGCAAACACAGTATAAACGTTCGTTTATTAAATCGCCCATAGATGGATATGTGGATGTCATCGATTTGAAAGTAGGAGAAATGGCCATTCCCGGTCAACGGTTTTTTCATGTGGTTAACCTGAGCCGGCTGTATGTGAATTCTCAGATCTCGGAAGCTTATCTGCCAATTATTCACGAAGGAGATGCCGTTGAAGTTCGCTTTCCTGCTTTTCCCTCCATAGTCCTACACAAAAAAGTCTATCGTATCGGGAAAGTTATCAACAAACAAAGCCGGACTTTTAAACTTCAGCTGAAAATACAGAATCCCAAACAGCTACTGAAACCCAACCTGCTCGCTATTATCCGGATTAAAGACTACACCAATCCCAAAGCGATTGTGGTGCCTTCCTTCATCATTCGCGAAGATATTCAGGGTGATTATCTGTATGTGGTTACCACGGAAGACGGCCGGAAAGTTGCCAGGAAACGTTATGTGAAAACAGGGAAGTCATTTAAAAAATCAACAGAGATAATAAGTGGACTAAAAATGGGTGAATACATTATCACACAAGGATATAACAACGTAACGAACGGTTCTGTTTTAAATATTCGGAAATAGTTTTCTGCCGCAACTAAAAATCAAAACGTAAAGCTTTTTTAAACAGCGAAGCATGGACACAAACAAAGAAAAATCAGATAAGGTCATTAGGGATTTTAAGCTCACGACCTGGGCGCTTAACAATAAAAATACTGTATATCTTTTTACTATTGCAACTATTATTTTCGGGTTTATCGCCTATGCATCCCTACCCAAGGAATTGTTTCCTGACATAAAAATTCCCACGGTAATGGTGCAGACAGTTTATCCGGGTAATCCGCCCATCGATATGGAAAATCTGGTTACCCGCCCTTTGGAAAAACAGCTTGAGTCGGTAAAAGGGATCAAAAAAATGACCTCTATATCTTCGCAGGATGCATCCGCTATCTTTCTGGAGTTCCATACCAATGTAGATATTCGTAAAGCACTTGATGATGTTAAAGATGCGGTGGACAAGGCCAAAAAAGACCTGCCGGATGACCTGCCAAACGACCCGCAGGTTACGGATATTGACATTTCGGAATTTCCGGTGATTAATGTGAACCTGTCCGGAAATTTCAGCCTTGCCGAACTCAAAGGTTTTGCCAACAATCTGAAAGATGAATTCGAATCGATTTATGAGGTTTCTAAAGTTAGCATTACCGGTATTACAGACCGGGAGGTAAAGATATATCTGAATCCTTTCAAAATGGCGGCTATGCAGGTGAGTTTTACCGATGTGGAAAATGCCGTGAAATTTGAAAACATGTCTATCTCCGGCGGGGAAGCCAAAATCGGAAAAATAGACCGCTCTGTCCGGATTATCGGCGAATTTAAAAATCCGAAAAATATTGCTAACATCATCGTAAAACGCGACAAGGGTAACATTGTCTACATGCGCGACATCGCTACGGTGGATTACGGCTTTAAAGAACGCGACAGTTATTCGTATCTCGATAAACAACCGGTGGTTACCTTGCAGATTGTGAAAAAAAGTGGTGAAAATCTCCTTTCCACTACCTCACAGGTTTTTCAGATACTGAAAGATGCCCGGAAAACAAGACTTATCCCCGACAACCTGAAAATTACCATCACAAACGATCAGTCAAATCAGGTGAAAAAACAGATTAACAACTTGGAGAACAGCATTATCATGGGGATAATCTTTGTTGTGGCTATTCTTTTTCTGTTTTTGGGAACCCGCAACTCGCTTATTGTTGGTTTCTCCATTCCCATGTCCATGCTTATGGCTTTTATGGTGATGGGTTTAGCCCATTACAAAATCAACATGATGGTACTTTTTGCACTTATTCTTGCGCTTGGAATGTTGGTGGATAATGCTATTGTTGTTACCGAAAATATCTACCGGTTTGTGCAGCGGGGCTATTCGGTAAAAGAGGCGGCACGACAGGGAACTGGCGAAGTGGCTATGCCTATTATTTCTTCAACAGCCACAACACTGGCGGCTTTTCTGCCATTAGTTTTCTGGCATAGCATCATGGGTGAGTTTATGAAGTTTCTTCCCATTACGCTGATTGTGGTGCTCACGGCTTCACTTTTCAATGCGTTGGTAATAGTTCCGGTTATTTTTGTGGATTTTTACAAGCCGGGCGACAACAATCCTGTTCTTAATACGAAAAGGAGCCTCCGTATTGCCGCGATTTTTAGTGCGCTTGCCATTGTTTCTTTTATAGCCAAATGGAATATTGTAGGCTCTCTGCTTGTGGCGGCAGCTGTTTTGGGTTTGCTGAATCTCGCTTTTCTCACACGGCTTGCTGTTTGGTTTCAGAAAGTCTTCCTCGTATGGTTAGAAGAGACGTATTTGAAATTTATCCGGTTTGCTATTCGAAAAAACAACTCTTACTGGATGATAGCCGGTACTTTTGCGTTGATGTTCCTGACTATTGCTTTTTATTTCGGAAGTAAACCCAAAGTAGATTTTTTCCCCAGTACCCAGCCTAAACTTATCAATGTGATTGCAGATATGCCTATCAGCACCGACATTAAGGTTTCCGACTCTGTAATGCAGGCCATTCAGGCTAAAGTTTATCAACTTATTCAGCCTGATATGAATATTGTAAAGTCTGTGCTTACCGTTACCGGAAAAGGAGCTGTGGGACAGAACGAAGGTTTTACCAGCAGGGGAGGTGCTCCAAACAAAGGGATTATTACCATAAATTTTGTGGATTTTCAGAAAAGGCATGGCATTAACACCTTTACCATTATGCGCCGCCTGTCCGATACATTGATTGGAAGATATCCCGGAGTGAATATTTCGCTTGAAAAACAACGGGAAGGCCCTCCTGTGGGTTATCCTATAAGCCTGGAAATCAGTGGGAAAGAATTTCCTGTATTGGTTAGCCTGACCGATAGCATCAAATCATTGATAAACAAACAAAATATTCCGGGAATCGAAGATCTTGAAATGAATTTGAATGTGGGGAAACCGGAATTGCTTGTGAAGATTAATCGCGACAAAGCCCGTCGCTTCGGACTGTCCACAGGACAGATAGGCGATGCCATACGCACAGCCCTGTTTGGGAAAGATATTTCCGATTTTAAACAGGGAGAAGATGAATACAAAATACGTATGATGCTGGCGGATAAATACCGATATAATATCTCCGACCTGATGAATCAGCGTATTACTTTCCGTTCACAATCCAGTGGGAAAATTATCCAGGTTCCTATCTCAGCTGTTGCCGATTATAAATATGGTTCCACTTACGGTGCAATAACCCGGATTAACAGAAAAAGGGTCATCACACTGCATTCCAATGTGATTAAAGGATACAATGCCAACGAAATTAATGCAAAACTGAAAAAGATACTGACCGGTTATCACATGCCGGCAGGTTATTCTTACAGCTTTACAGGGGCGCAGGAAAAACAGAATGATGCGGCCAACTTTCTTATGAGAGCTATGCTCATTGCGCTGGCGCTCATAATGATTATTCTTGTCAGTCAGTTCAACTCTTTTGTAAAACCTTCCATCATTATGTTCAGCGTGATATTGAGCACCATTGGCGTGTTTGGAGGACTGGCGACATTCCACATGGATTTTATTGTTTTGATGACAGGCATCGGACTGGTGTCGCTGGCCGGCGTGGTGGTGAACAATGCCATTGTGCTGATTGACTATATCGGACTGGTAAAACTGCGGAAGAAAAAAGAGATGGGCATTGCCGAGGACGATGAACTTCCCATGGATGTTGCCATGGAGTGTATTGTGGTAGCCGGAAAAACAAGGCTGCGTCCGGTGTTGCTCACGGCCATTACCACTGTGCTGGGTTTGATTCCTCTCGCTGTGGGACTGAATATCAACTTTATCACACTTATGAAGAATTTCAATCCGCAACTTTTCTTCGGAGGCGACAATACCGCTTTCTGGGGACCCATGTCGTGGACGGTAATTTTCGGTCTTACCTTCGCCACTTTCCTGACGCTGATTATCGTTCCATCCATGTATCATGCACTTTATACAGGAAAAATAGCCATGAAAAGGTGGTTTGGGAAGGATAAACAGGTAGCGTCTTAAATTTTGATATTTGCGATTTCCAGTTTACCGGGATTTGGATAATATAAAATAGTGCAAAAAAAAACCGTCATACGACGGTTTTTTTTAAAGTATTGTAATTAAAAAGTATACGTTAAATGACTTTAACTTCTACTGCATTTAATCCTTTTTTACCTTCTTTTAACTCGAATTCCACTGTATCACCTTCGCGGATTTTATCCACTAAAGCTGAAGCGTGTACAAAATACTCTTTGTTTGAGCCTTCTTCTGTAATGAATCCAAAACCTTTTGAATCATTGAAGAATTTTACTGTTCCTTTGTTCATTGATAATAACTTAATTTAGTATAAAATATAATTGGTAAAAGTAAACCATCCCTTTACACAAAAAACATTGATAGGTAATTAATTTTATTTTTCAGCCATAAAACTAAAAGAAAGTTTCGGAATAGATAACTCCTGCCCGAATAAAATAGAGCCTCCCATGGGACTCGAACCCACGACCTGCTCATTACGAGTGAGCTGCTCTACCAGCTGAGCTAAGGAGGCTTTTCCCGATAATTATCGGGATAATGTTTATCGGGGGCAAAGATAAACGAAAGATGGAAATATCCTGACCTTAATTTTGTAAACAGCGGAAAATTACTTTAAAATTATTTAACATTTGTAAAATGCAGGATTTTATTATCTTGCGACACTTTTTATTTTTAAATTAAAAAACTGCTAAAAGAAATGAAATCAGTTGTAAAATCAGCGCTACTTGTAGGGCTTATGATGTTTGGAATGGGATTGTATGCCCAATCGGTTACCGATGCCGGTGAAAAATTTAATGAAGGAACTGCACAATACAAAGCAAAAGATTTCGGACAGGCTGTAAAGCTGTATGAACAAGCTCTGGAAATGTGTAAAATGGCCGGTCCTGATGCTGCCGACCTGAAATCACAGGTCGAATCGCAACTTACCAACTCTTACTTCTGGAATGGTATTTCACATTATAAAAAAAGAGAATTTGATCAGGCTATTGCTCAACTAAAAAAGGCCAAAGCGATGGCTGCTTCTATTGGTAATGCGAAAATCAAAAATTATGCTCATATCTATATTGGACGGGTTTTTGCCAGTAAAGGAAACGTGTTTTTGAAACAGAAAAAACTAACTGAAGCTTCTGCACAGTATGATAATGCTTTAAAAGAAGATGCTAACTGTTATAATGCTTATTATGGGAAAAGTCTTGTGGCAAAAGAGAAGAAAGACATTCCCACTATGATGGCTATGGTAGATAAATTAGGGAAACTCGCTACTTCAAATTCCAAAGTTGCAAACCTTTATGGAAATGCTAAATACATGGCTTTTAATACATTGTTAAATGCAGGTGCCGAAGAATTACAGAAATCACATCCACAAAAAGCACTTGAATATCTTGCCGATGCCAAAAAATATCATGCTGCCAACGCCGACATGTATTATTATACAGCTCTCGCAAATGTAAGTCTGAAAAAATGGGACACTGCCATTACTGCTGCTAAAAAAGCACTGAGTTTGCAGACTACCGAAAAGTCTGATATTTATTTTACTTTAGGGCAGGCCTATAAGGGTAAAGGCGACAAAGCTGATGCCTGCAACGCTTTTAAAAAGGTGGTAAAAGGCCCCAATGTGGCTGCTGCCAAATACCAAAGAACACAGGAACTGAAATGTAAATAGTATTTAATTCGAAATACAAAAAAAGGGATGCCACAAAAAAGGCATCCCTTTTTTTGTATTCGCCCTTGTTATCTTTTACAACCATTTTGCGAGCTATAATAAGCCAACACAGGCGTATCATTTGGGCAGGGCAAACGCATCATAATTATAATAATTCTAACAATTCAAGAACTACTTTAACCTGTTATATCTCAGGCTCATTATAATTCCTGCCCGCCTACGTCATTCAGGTGAGTATAATCTGAATGTTGGTGAGAAAAGGATTTTAAATCCGATAAAAAAACTGATTTTCATGTTGATTTTTGCTATTGGATTGTAAATCCAAATTCTTTATAACTTCCGGATTGCACCCGCCTTAATGACATAGTCAGGCAGGAATCCGGAAGAGCTATTTTATTAAAATGCAATTAATTACATTACTAACTGTTTCTCTATCGTTAAAAATAATGATGCGTTTACCCTGATCATTTGGGCTGTTTTCTCTCATTTCAAAAAATCTTAGTACTTTGCCCCGGATTTTTTAACGGAAAATTTTTAATATGAGAACAATACCGCAACTTTTTGAAGGCAGTGTGGCAAAATATCCCGGCAATGTGCTGGTTTGGGAAAAGGAAAACGGCCAGTACAGAGGACTTGGTTTTACAGAAATAAAAGCGCGTGTTTACCGGTTTGCCGCCGGGCTGATGGCGCTGGGGGTGGAAAAGGGAGACCGGGTGGCATTGCTTTCCGAGGGAAGCAGCCAGTGGCTTATTTCAGAATTGGCCATCCTCTACCTCGGTGCAATAAACATTCCGCTTTCCGTAAAAATCAACGAATCCAATGAGCTGTCTTTTAGAATAAAACATGCCGGATGTCGATGGATAATCTGTAGTGAACTGCAGGCTGAAAAGGTGCGAAAGATAAAACAGGATATACCGAAAGTGAGTGCTTTTATCATTATCGGCCGCGCCAACACGCTTGATAAAAAGGAAAAAAGTTATCGTGATATTTTTGACAACGGTGAAAAACTTCTTCCGGAGCTGAAGGACAAACTTACCCGAATTTGGCAGTCTGTAAAACCGGATGACCTCGCCAATATCAGTTACACATCGGGAACCACCGCCGATCCTAAAGGGATTATGCTTTCACACAGGAATTACACTGCTAATGTTGAACAGGCTAACACACTCATGAATGTTACCGAAGATTTTGTAACACTGCTGATTTTACCATGGGATCATTCTTTTGCTCATACAGTCGGCCTTTATACGCTCATTAAGCAGGGAGCCAGCATGGCAGTAGTTGAAACAGGTAAGACACTCATGGAGACTTTGCGTAACATTCCTAAAAACATAAAAGAGGTAAAACCCACTTTCCTGCTTAGCGTACCGGCATTATCCAAAAATTTCCGTAAAAATATTGAAGCCGGTATTCGTAGCAAAGGTAAGGTTACGGAATTGATTTTTCAGCAAGCTATGAAAACCGCCTACGTTTACAATGGTATCGGATGGGACAAAGGCAAAGGATGGCGAAAGATCCTTAAACCTATGATGCAGTTTTATGATAAAATCCTGTTTAGTAAAATCAGGGAAAACTTCGGAGGAAGGCTTCAGTTTTTTGTGGGCGGCGGCGCCCTGCTCGACATCGACCTGCAACGATTTTTCTATGCCATAGGTATCCCTGTTTATCAGGGCTACGGCCTTTCGGAAGCTTCTCCGGTTATCTCCTCCAATGGTATTGATATGCACAAGTTGGGTTCATCAGGCTATCTTGTGAAAAATCTGGAACTGAAGATTTGCGATGATAGAGGAAATGAACTGCCTCAGGGCGAAAAAGGCGAAATTGTCATACGTGGGGAAAATGTCATGAAAGGTTATTGGAAAAACGAAACGGCCACGAAGGAAGCGTTAAAAGATGGCTGGCTTTACACAGGCGATATGGGATATATGGACACCGATGGCTTTTTGTATGTTCTCGGTCGCTTCAAAAGCCTGCTCATCGGCAACGATGGCGAAAAATTTAGTCCCGAAGGTATTGAAGAAGCACTGGTGGAGCAGTCGCGGTTTATTGATCAGTGCATGCTTTACAACAACCAGAATGCCTATACTACCGGTTTGATTTTCCCCAATATCGTGGCGCTGAAAGCTGCCATGAAAGAGATTAACCTGACAAATGAAACGGCCGATTATGATAAAATAGTGCTGGAACTCATCAAAACGGATATCGACCAGTTTCTGCCCGGCGGGAAATATGAAAACACTTTCCCCGGACGCTGGGTTCCGGCTGCTGTGGGAATTATGGATGAGCCTTTCAGCGAAGAAAACCACATGCTTAATTCTACCATGAAAATGGTTCGAAACCGTGTTGTGGAGCGTTACAAAGACAGGATAGATTATCTTTATACTGCACAGGGAAAGAATGTTATAAACGAAAGGAACATAGAGACAATTCAGAAACTATTAAAAAATAAAACGGACTAATATCTGCGAAAGTCGGGCCTTTTAGACTGCTATTTTATGCTGCTGATAATTTAGATACCGTATAAATTCACAGAGAAACAGATATTTATCTTTTTTTAAGAATCATTTCTTTGATTAATTTGTAATTTTGGGTTATTAAAAAATCAGATATTTTAACTTAAAAATATTCAAGTCATGAAAAAAGTAACCGTAGTTGGTGCAGGCGCTGTAGGAGCCACTTGTGCTGATGTTTTAGCCCAAAAAAATTTCCTGAATGAAGTTGTTCTTATCGACATAAAAGAAGGCTTAGCCGAAGGTAAAGCTCTTGATATTTGGGAAAGTTCCGCCATCAATCATTTTGACACACGCGTTATTGGTTCAACCAATGATTATTCAAAAACCGAAGGTTCTGATGTTGTTGTTATCACCTCCGGTGTTCCTCGGAAACCCGGTATGTCGCGCGATGATCTGATTTCTACCAATGCCAAAATTGTAAAATCCGTAACTGACAACGTTGTGGCAGCTTCTCCGGATGCCATTATTATTATTATTTCCAATCCTTTGGATGTGATGACTTATGCCGCTCACACCGCTTCCGGAAAACCGGCAAACAAAGTATTTGGACAGGCAGGCGTGCTGGATACTGCCCGCTACCGTGCTTTTATTGCTTCCGAACTGAACATTTCTCCTATGGACATTCAGGCCTTGCTGTTGGGTGGACATGGTGATACTATGGTTCCGTTGCCGCGCTACACTACTGTTTCCGGTATTCCGGTTACCGAGCTTATTTCCAAAGAAAAACTGGATGCTATCGTCCAACGCACCAAAAAAGGTGGCGGTGAGATTGTAAACCTGCTGGGAACTTCCGCATGGTATGCTCCGGGTGCTTCTGCTGCTCAAATGGCAGAATCGGTTATACAAAACCAAAATCATATCTTCCCATGTTGCGTCCGTTTGGATGGCCAGTGGGGTGAAAAAGATGTTTATCTCGGATCACCGGTCAAATTAGGCCGCAATGGTGTGGAAGAAATCATCGAAATTGAACTGAACGATGAAGAAATGGCTCTACTACATACTTCTTCACAGCATGTTAAAGATGTTATGAAAACTTATGACGATATGAAACTTTTCTAGAAAGTAAAACGTTTTTATTGAAAAAAGGCGCTCCAACCGGAACGCCTTTTTTCGTATCTTGAGCCTCAATACAAAATAGCTTTATGAAACGGATTGTTATTTTGTCCGGAGCCGGAATGAGTGCTGAAAGCGGCATCAGTACTTTTCGCGACAGTAACGGGTTGTGGAAAAACCATCGTATTGAGGAGGTTGCTTCGCCCGAAGCATGGGAACGAAATCCGGAGATGGTACTGGAATTTTACAACCAGCGGCGTAAACAACTTTGTGAAGTAAAACCCAATGCCGGACATTTTGCACTGGCCCGCCTCGAAGAAAAATTTGATGTGCAGATTGTTACTCAAAACGTTGACGACTTACATGAACGTGCCGGCTCTTCCAAGGTGCTACATTTGCATGGCGAATTGAAAAAAGCCCGTAGCACCGTTGATCCAAACCTGATTTATGAACTTGAACACTGGGAACTAAAACTCGGAGACACTTGCAAAAAAGGCGCTCAACTTCGACCGCACATCGTTTGGTTTGGCGAGGCTGTTCCCATGATTGACAAGGCGGTTGCGTTAGTAAAAACAGCTGATATTTTCATGGTCATCGGTACTTCGATGGTGGTTTATCCCGCAGCCGGACTTATCCATTATGTGACAAGGGAAATTCCCAAATTTTATATTGATCCCAAAGCTTTTGCCGTACATGGTGTTGAAAATATGGAAGTTATTCGAAAGAAAGCCGGTGAAGCTCTTCCCGGTTTGGTGGAGCGGTTACTAAAAGAGGTTTTATGAGATAATAATTTCTTTATTTTTGCTGCTTACTTTTTAACTAAGAATCATGAAAAAAATCCTTCTTCCGGCATTAGGATTGCTGGTATTACTTTTCACTTTCGCAGGATGTTCAAAAGACAGTGCTAAAAAACAAGCGGCAACAGACCATAATCTGATATTGAATTATGCCTCCTCAAATAATCTTAACGGCCAGTTTACCAGCTCCGGGCTTTATTATGTCATTCAGGACAGCGGTAGTGCAAAACACCCGACTCTCAGCTCTGTGCTTAATGTAAATTACAAGGGCTATTTCCTTGATGGTAAAGTCTTTGACCAGGGCACAGGTGTTAAGTTTAAGCTCTCGGGTGTGATTTCAGGCTGGCAGGAAGGACTTCAGCTCATTGGTGAGGGAGGGAAGATCAAATTGATAATACCTTCCGGTTTGGCTTACGGCAGTGAACCGTATGGTTCCATCCCTGCCAATTCGGTTCTTGGTTTCGATATTACATTGAATTCGTTTTCCAAATAATCCGGTTTTATCGTCATCGCTTTTTTCCTGTATCTTTCACCGTGATGCTTTATTTTTTGCATCTTTGTCATGATGAAATTATTTTCCTTTTTTCGGAAACTGCTGTTAGTAACCGGTGTCGTTTTTGCTGCACTGTTTCTTTTCCGTTGTGCAAATGTTATGGCCCCCACCGGAGGGCCTAAAGATATAACGCCTCCAAAGGTGGTGAAAAGTTTGCCGGCAAACCACAGCACAAATTTCAAGGGTGATAAATTCAGTATTACTTTTGATGAATTCATTAAACTGGACAAAATCTCGCAGCAGCTGTTGGTCTCTCCACCCATGGCCGAAATTCCCGATTTCCGCCTAAAAGGTAAAACATTGTAGGTTCGTTTTAAGGAGGCTTTGAAGCCGAATACCACCTACTCTGTCTTTTTCGGGGATGCCATTCAGGATATTACCGAAGGCAATCCGTTGCATAACTATACCTATGTTTTTTCGACAGGGAGTAGTGTTGATTCGTTGAGCTTGCGGGGACAGGTGGTCAATGCTGAAGATTTAAAACCGGCAGACAATGTATTTGTCATGCTATATAAAAATGACAACGACACCATTCCTTTTGACAGCCTTCCTCTTCGCGTGAAGCCCTATTATTTGAGTAGAACCGACAAAAATGGGGATTTCATGTTTTCAGGCCTTGCCGATACTTCGTATTTGATTTTCGTGTTGAAGGATGAAAATTACAGCCTTACCTTCGATCAGCCCAACGAAAAGATTGCCTTTCTTGATTCCCTTGTTCAGCCTCAGTTTCGCCCGCTGCCGGTTTTTGACTCGGCAACTTATGATACACTCTCAAAGCATCTTCCATCGGATTCGGCTCAGATGATTGCTGACTCACTTTGGCATTTGGCCGATTCAATTTCCGATGCAAAGCTCACGATGTACAAACTTTATCTTTTTCTGCAAGCCGATTCGGTACAAAAGCTTATGAAAGCCGGGTTGGTTTATCCTAATACGGTACAGTTTATTTTTAATATACCCGCAAAAAATATCTCCATCCGGTCGTTAAATTATCATCCTGACAGTGTATGGTACCGGAGTGAATGGAGCAAAAGCCGCGATACACTCCTCTGGTTTCTGCGCCTTCCCCATCCTGATACGTTAAACCTACAGGTATTCAATAATAAAGATACGTTGGGTAACCTGAGTTTGCGTGTCATTCCCAAAAAGAAATTCGTCAGAAAAAGGAAAAAAAACGCACTGAAAAAGAAACCGGTTTATTTATCATGGAAATCAAATATTTCGGGAATCATAAAACCCGGACAAAATGTAGTATTGACTTTCGGTCAGCCTGTTGAAAAAGTTATTTCGGATTCTATCCTGTTAGTACAGGAAAAGGACAGTTTATATCATCCGCCGTTTGTTTTTCTTGATAGCCTGCACAGGAGGCTTTCTTTTCCCATGAAGATAAAAGATGGCGGTAAATATTTGCTTTCTATTCCCGATTCAAGTGTTATAGACTGGAACGGTTTTTTTAATAATAAAATTTATCTATCGCTGCATGCGAAGAAGTTGAAAGAGTATAGCGACCTGAATCTGACTCTGAAACCGAAAAAGTCGGAGGATTATATTCTTGAGATTTTAAATGAAAAAGAAAAGCCAATAGCCATACGATATTTCTCAGCAGCAACAGTGTTGCATTTTCCCCGAATTACGCCTGGAAAATATATGTTTAAAATCATTTTTGACAGGAACGGAAACAAAAAATGGGATCCCGGTAACTACCTGAGAAAACAGTTGCCTGAAAAAGTGATTTATTTTAAGAATATTGTGCTGTTGCGTGCCAACTGGGAAATTAACGAAAAATGGGAATTCTGATAGCTATACTGAAAGAAATCAGGTTTGCAAAAGATCACACACTAATTAACTCAAAATTATCGGTCATCAGAGTTTGAAGCTCTGGTTTATACTTTTCAATATTTTGAAATAATTCCATGCTTTTTTCCTTGAACACTGAAAACTTTTCGTAGTATTCGTTATAAGTTATGTTTTTCTTGAAAAATTTCCATAACCGCTCTATGACGTTAAGGTTGGGGCTATATGGGGGCAAAAATACAAACTCTACCCTTGTGTTCTCTGAGATAAATCCCAGTACGAACCTTGAACGGTAATATTTTGCATTATCCAAGATGATATAAATCATCCCAAGTGGCTGTTCCTTGAGTATTTGTTCCAATAAAGCAATAGTCGATTGGGCATTTATGCTTTTGTCCTCCCTGACAATAACCTTTTGGTTTTCTATGTCATAGGCACCGTTGATGTTTACCCTTTGCCTGCCGGTATTGGTTTTGAGGATTGCCCTTCCCTTTTTTTATCCAGCCATAAGCAGGTTGCGAGTTATGCATGGGGTGCACCACGTCCATAAAATATATCCTATCTTCTGGTGCTTTGCCTTTTTTCAGGTCGTTGTACTTTTCTATAAAAGCTTCCTGTGCCTGCCTATTTGCTTTGCCCTGGACGTGTTTGGGCTTTTTATAGGCAAACCCCAGAGTATGCAATAGGCTTGTCATCCCTTTTGGCGTATAGTCCACACCATACTCTTTTTTAACATGGGCACATATCTCCTTGGTCGTTAAATATATTTTTTGATCCAAATGAAAACTTAGCCCTGATAATTCATCGGGGTCCAATTTGCATTCCCCTCCCCGACAGTTGTCTTTCAATAATATTTTTATCCCTTTTGCTAAGAATGTGTTATGCCATCTCCTTACTGTCGCATCGTTAATCAATAATATTTCTGCCGTTTCCTTATAACTGAACCCTTTATTCAAAAGCAATATGGCTTTAATCCTGTCCGACTTTTTCTGGTTGTCCCGATAAAGGGCATGCATTTGCTTAAAGGTGGTAACTTGATATGGATTTAAAAAATTTGACATTACTTTGCAAAAAAATAAATTTCTAAATATACCTATTACGTAAAAAATGAAAAGTTAGGGATTAAAAGAGTTTGTCTTTTTACTATTCATAGTCCCCATCCGTGTTTCAATTCCAAAATGGTTCGATTAAAAGATCCAGGCTTTCCGGCGTCCGTGCCGCTGCTATTTCGTTTCAATTCCAAAATGGTTCGATTAAAAGGAAGAGTATTTCATATCATTGAAGAATCCATTAAGGTTTCAATTCCAAAATGGTTCGATTAAAAGACGACCAGCAAACAGGCCACTTCGATAGGGTGGGTAGTTTCAATTCCAAAATGGTTCGATTAAAAG